>JARRLM010000101.1:0-12770 GCA_037386985.1 Acidobacteriota bacterium
CAAGGGCCGACCTGGCGGTCTTGCAGCTCGATCACCTCAACTCTGTTTCGGGAATAGCGGCGGATGGATTCTATGACCGAGGCATTGGCCGGGTCTTCCGACAGGCGATTGCCGGTGAGAACCAGGATCGTCTTGTCGCCGGTTTTCGACGCCGGATAATCGTCCACGGCAAACCCTTGACTCCGGTACGTGGACGAGAGATACCTGCGTTCCACCGGCGGATAGTGTCTGGCGGGCACATACCCGTCGGTCAGCGTACGGTTGAGCTGCCCGGCCAAGATGCGGCAGCTGTCCTCCGTCATCTCTTCGTCATCCACGTAGCCAAAGAAGGGATTGCCCACGGCAGACACATCCCCGGCGTAACCAAAGCCCAGCTGCTCGCTGACAAAGCGCACCCGGTCGAGGATGAAATCGTCCAGGACACGGACCGAAGTCATCACCGCCGCCGCGACCTTGCCGCTGAAGTCATGTCCCTGTACAAACAGCTTGTCGAGAAAGTACTGCATCTGCACAGGAACGAACAAAAGCCATGCGCCGAAGGTCCAGACGATGGCGTCAGCCGTTTGCATCTTTTCCACGATCTTCAAGAAAGCTGGCTCGGCTTCACCGGGATCGGTGGACAGCTTGGCCTTGGCCACATCTACGAATTCGTAGTCATAATCAAGGAAACGGGCCAGAAACTTCGCCGTGCACAAGCTGGCACTTCGTCTGCGGCGGGGACTGCCGCATAGAAAGAGTATTCTCTTCGCCTTCATTGTCTTATCCTCCAGACATTTGATGGAAAGCCGGCTAATCCCGTGGTTCACTTGTCGACTTTCATATACGCATCTTTCCGTCTTGGCCTCATAACGTTTAAGCTCTGCGCCGGCCATTTCTCCCAAGATAGTTGATAATATTGACTCTGCTTGCTCGGCGATTTAGCAGCCAGGTTGCCTTGAACGTATTGTTATAGCTGAATTTTCAGCCATACTACGGACACAGAAATATTGTCCTATTTCTCTTCTAGCTCCTGCTCTTAGTATTCCAGTAGCATAAAGCATAGGCTCGAAAATCTGATCGGCCTTTTATAACTCCCAAGGAGATTTATCCGGGTCATTGAAAACACAAAGTGTGTGCCTACAGGCCAGTTGATTATAGTAAAGGATTCGGTCACCGGCGCTTCGCTTTAACGAACTACGGCAGGAACCGTTCCGGATGCCCGAGTTTTTGGGGCAGGTATGTATCGATGACGTAATTCAAGCCGTGTTTCGCCAGAGCCTGTTGCTCTGCGCGAACACTCATCTTGAGCAACAGTTCGATTGCGCGAATCCAGTCCTTGTGGTGCCGGATGAAGGGATCGTTTTTAATTGCATCCTGGGCGCGTTTTATGTCCACATCCTTTAATGGGTGTGTCGGCAGTTTGTAGTCGATGATATCCTGGGGTGTGATACCAAGGAAACTTGCCTGGGGAACACAGAAATATTCGTTCAGGTGGGCGGCGTTTCCGGATCCCACTTTTAAAGTCCTGTAGATGTTCGTTATCCCGTACGGGTCGCCGTCGACAAACACGTATACCGGTATTCTCTTTGAATCTGACAGGCGGCGGATAAAGCGTCTGCAGGCTCGCGTGGGTACGCCTCCCATGCTGATCAAAATACAGTTCGCCTTCTTCCAGTAGTTGTGCTTGACCAGCCGCTGGAACATACCGGCAGTTTCAATTACCAGAATATAGTCGGCCTCTGTTTCGAACTCCAGCTGTTCGACCGAAATGGGGATGCTGTATGCTCCGGAGCCGAATTTTGTGCAATCGATTCGCAACTTCCTGCCGGTGTCACGATCGTGGTCTACAACGATGAGACGTCCGGCTACATCTCCCCCCTTTTCCTCGGGAATGAAGCCCAACTGTTCGCGGTTAATGCCGAAAAAGGCTTCCACATCATCCATGACGGTATCCGATTCGGGTTGTTCGCTGAAACGCGCTTCTTCCCAGTTTTTTGAGACGTAATAGGCTTCTCTCTTTGTAGCGATGTCGTCGTTTTCGATAAGTTCTTTTGAAAGGGCGACCATTCGGAGCGTCTGAGCGAAGGTTTTAACGGTATTGACCGTAAGGGTTCGTTCTTTTTTCTGCCCGGCTATTTCAAAGAAACCCCGCTGCGGGTGGTACCGGACGTTGGACAGGGACCGTACCGGGAACTTCATAGTCGGTTTCTTGCGCGCCAGGATTTTCTTATGAATATCCTGCGCTGAAGTTCTGATTGCTTTCAGTACATTTTTACTACCGGACAGCGCCTGTTTTTTTCTTGCTGAACTTTTCTTTGCCATAGACCTGTCCTGCCCGTCCTGTATATATGCCGCTTTTCCGATATCCCGAAGAAACGGAATACTCTTCAATCGCTATTTGGTTCGACTGCGTTCGAGTACGTCTTTCAACGTTCCAACGAGGTCCCTTTCTTTTCAATATAAGACTTTTTCTTTGCTTCCTCAGCGGCCCGTCGGTGCGCGCGTATGTGAGTCGCCAGTTTGCGGCCGCATTCCTGAAGGGCCAGCTTCAATTCGCGCATGATTTCGGGATAAGCAGCCACGGCCTCTTTGCTTTCAGAGGTGAACGGCACCCAGGCGGAGGCGATATGAACGAAAAGCATCATCGGTCCTGTTGGTAAAGCGCCTTTCGATTGAGACAATCCATAGCTTCGCCAGTCGATTCCCAGCACGGCCTTGGCTATGGCGCATGCGGACTGCTGGTACTGGAGTGGAACCCGATTGGCGAAACGCATGAGGTCGACAAGTTCGTCACCGGACAGACTGCCCCCATAAGCAAGCCCGACTTCAATCTGGAAAGGATTGCCGCGGTATACGGTAGGCGATCGCGTTATGGCTGTATAAAAGTCCGCTTCGATTTCTTTTTTAAGCCCCGCCAGAATCTGTTCTTCATGGATAGGAGAGAGACAGTTTGTGGCCGGATTCATGATCTTGATGGAATTGATCGATTTGTACAGCCGTTCGGCTTCGTTTGACGCGATGGACCGGGGGTTGGCAGTCTGCCTCAGGGACGCTTCGCGGCAGATTTCCTGTGCCACACGGCTGCTGACACGCGAAAAGTCTTTTTGCAGGAAAGCACTGAGCTGCCGGGCTGAGGATTCTTTCATCATGCGTATGAGCACGCCGAGTTCCACTCCGTAAGGGTGCGGTTTGATGGCCTTCGGTTCGGGAGGCAGGGTGGTGGATCCCCTTTGAATATGCAGCGGAGCCTCGCTGCCCGGTACGGTGAAAAAAATCTCGCAATGGGGATTGGCTATCGCCGTCTGTCGAACATAATCGTCAACGGAATGCCTGCCTTTTATATAGTTGCCGATCAGCTCGATCTCTACTCTGGTTCCATGAGACGATTCCCAGTCGACTACCCGGTCCGTGATTACCTGCGGGCGGTTCTTTCTTGTATCGATCTGGATTTCATAGTAATGGGCCGGTTTTCCCGAGCCTGTTCGCGACGTCACAACAATCGACTTGCCGGTAGTGAGAAGGCCGTACATGCCTGCTGCGGAGATACCGATCCCCTGTTGCCCCCGGGCTTGCTTTAAGGTGTGAAATTTGGATCCGTACAGGAGCCTGCCGAAGATCTTGGGGATTTGAGCTTTGACGATTCCGGGTCCGTTGTCTTCAATGCATACACGGAAGCGGTCTTCTGCCAACTGCTGTATTTCGATTTTCAGGGTCGGCAGAATCCCTGCATCCTCGCAGGCATCCAGCGAGTTGTCGACGGCTTCCTTAACGGTGGTTAACAGGGCTTTCCGTGGATTGTCAAAGCCGAGAAGATGCCGGTTCTTGCTGAAAAACTCCGAGATTGAAATGTCCCTTTGACGAACGGCCATACTTTCCGCGGTCTCACGTTTCACCGCCTTAACCGGCTTTTCCGGGATTGGGTCTCTATCCGTTGACAATTGATGGATCTCCAGAAAATTCAACTGAGGAGACTTCGTATTTCGGGGCTCGGATGCCGACACTGCAACTCCTTAGCTTACAGAATATCAAATCATAGAAAATCCACTCGGTTATTGCAATACTGCCGGGTCAGCTATTGTATAATTCAGGGCAGATACCTCATGTCCCTGGAGGATTCATGAACGAATGGAAAATGCGGCCGATCGGATATATCCGAAGTTCCTATACTGATACGAAGGAGGTCCCGAAGGGGCTGGGGACGAAGCATACACTGGAAGGCACGCTGGATGTGCTGCCGGAATTTGAGGAGGGTCTCCTGGATATCGAGGGTTATTCTCACCTGTTCATTCTCTGGGTATTTCACAGGGGCGGGGAGTATGAGCTGATCGGCAGACCTCCGACCGACAACCGGCCGCATGGTGTGTTCTCCACGCGTTCACCGCGACGCCCGAATGCAATAGGATTAACGGTAGTGGAATTGCTGAAACGCGAGGGACCGATACTCCATCTCCGGGGCATCGACATGCTGGACGGTACGCCGGTTCTTGACATCAAACCGTACACATCCAGCATCCCTATGGACAAATTACGCCGCGGCTGGCTGGAAGAGGCGGAAAAGCGTAAGGCGGTTGACCGGTAGGCTGTACCGACCCGGGGAGAATAATGTGAATACAATTTTTCGTTCCTCGTTTCCCCGTTCTTGTTTTTTTAACGGGAAACGAAAGATGAACAAATACCGCCAACGCACCTTTTTACGAGGCAAACCAAAGCCACATCCTCGAGACTTTGTCGATTAATCCTGAATAACCTTGATGGCGGTATCTTTGGTTACTTCGTTTCCGTCAGCGTCAACTGCGGTCAGTTTGTATACGGTGTTACTCACAGGGACTATATCAACCCAGCGGGAATAGGAGGGCCACACATTTTTGACAGACGGTTCGATTTGAATACTCTCTGCATTGGATACGCCGTAGCATAGCTGCGCAGTTTCACCACTGCGGATAGTTTGCGGTATAGCGTAAAAATTCAGAATGGAAAGGCTGCTGCTGTATACGTCGGAAATGGATTGATTCTGCGGCTGTTGGTTTTCTTCTATATGTTGCATAAAATCACTGGTATCGCTCCATCGTGAATAGTAAATCCATCCAAGATAGATCATAATCAGGACTACGACTGCGACAATCCACATATAGCGGGAAGCTTTCTGCATTATCTGATTCCTTTCCATGTTTAACATAAAAACGTATTACACCGCGTTTCGATATGCAACATGCACATGGTATAAGCAGGGATTGTTTTGAATATTGCATGGAAAGATCCGTACATGACAACACTTTTTATCTTGTTTTCACAGGAAACAAGCCCGTAGGATCATATTCAATGATGAGTACATTCGTACCAGACGGGAGAAAAACGCGATGACCCTTTTCGGTGATTTTATCGATGCGCTTAAGCCTCTAATACCGACCGGTATCGCCGTGGTGATAATCGTGCTGGTTATAATTGGAGTACGCTACATTATTGATAAGAGAGCGCGCGTTCACCAGAATGTCGGTCGGCAGGTTATGACAATGCTGCTTTCATTTGTCGGTCTGCTTATTGTCCTGATGTTCATTCCGGACCAGTACCTGAGCGAGACTTCTCGGGGACAGCTTCTGAGTTTGATCGGGATTCTTCTCAGCGCATCGATCGCCCTCTCATCAACGACATTCATAGGCAACGTGATGGCCGGGTTGATGTTACGGTCGGTTAAGAGTTTCAGACCCGGCGACTTTGTGCGGGTCGGGGATCATTTCGGCCGTGTAACCGAGCGTGGATTGTTTCATATTGAGATTCAGAATGAGGATCGCGACCTGACGACTCTTCCGAACCTCTACCTGGTGACGAACCCGGTAAAAGTCATACTGTCTTCCGGGACTATAATCTCGGCGGAAGTTTCCCTGGGCTACGATGTGTCGCGTTCGGAAATCGAGCAAATTCTTAAGAATGCGGTTGTCTCGGCCGGACTGACCGATCCTTTTGTCCTGATCATGGAACTGGGTGATTATTCGATAACCTACAGGGCCTCGGGGATGCTGACCGAGGTCAGGCACCTGATATCCATTCGCTCGAAACTGCGGGCAAAGATGCTGGACGAACTTCATCGAACCGGAATCGAAATTGTATCCCCAGCCTTCATGAACACACGAGCGCTGCCGGCAGGGAAGCTTTTTATCCCCCGAAGTTCTGAATTAAAGACCGAAGAGAAATCAGGTGCTGAACCGGGAATTGAAAAATTGGTATTCGATATAGCCGATGAAGCCGAATCGGTCGAAAGGCTCAATGAGCTGCTTGAGGAGACGGTCAAAGAAATAGATGATTTAAAAGGCCGGATAAAAGAGGACGTATCCGACGAAGAAAAGGAAGATATTAAAAGACAGATGGAACGGCTTGATGCGCGCAGGGAACAGATTCATCTGCTGATTCAAAAGATGAATTAAGGAGAAGGAGGGTTAAGAGGTTGCATATATGAAACGAATTATTTTAGGAAAAACCGGTATTGAAGCGGTCCGCTTTGGATTCGGCGGAATTCCGATTCAGCGGGTGAGTGAGAAACAGGCTGTAGAGGTTGTAAAATATGCCCTGAAAAAGGGCATGGATTTTGTAGATACCTCGAGAATGTATACGACCAGTGAGAACCGGATCGGAAGGGCGCTGAAAGAAATAAACAAGAAGGTGACGCTGGCTACAAAATCTTTCAGTCGCTCCTCCGACGGTATTCAGAAGGATATAGAAACCAGTCTCAAGGAGCTTCAGACCGACTATATCGACCTGTATCAATGTCACGCAGTAGGCAACGAAGAGGAGTATCGGCAGGTAACCTCTTCAAACGGAGCTTTACAAGGGCTTCAGAAAGCCTTCAAATGGGTGTTTTCCTGCCCCGATATTCTGGTTCTGGCAGGGGTTGAAGAGAAGTCCTACATCGATCAGAACTGGGAAATCTTCCTGAACGACTGGGTGTTGACCGATGAGGATGAAAAGAAGATCGGGGAAATCAGAAAAGAATTCGACCGTAAATTCTGCCGGCGCTGTGATTACTGCCTGCCCTGCACAGTGGAAATACCCATCCAGTTCGCCCTGGGCGTGCGTTCCATGGTCAAAAGAATGGGGCCCGGGATACTGAAGCAGCCCATGTTTCAAGTTATCCGAGAAAAAGCTGTGAATTGCACCGAATGCGGCGACTGTATGGAGCGATGTCCCTACGGTCTTCCTATTCCGGACATGATTAAAGAAAATCTCGAATGGATCGATGACCTGATGACGGAGGACAGACCCTGATAGGGAAGGATCTCGCATGTGTTTTACCTGCAAAGTCAGGTTTTTATCGTCGTTTAAAACACATGCACATTCGGAATCATTATCGCTATCGTGGTCGATATCGAAACCGACTGCGATACCGATACCGACCCCGATAATGCTGTTCGTGCCGCGTTGGGCGGCTCATAGAATCAAGCATCCGGCTCTGCCGGAGGTCCTATTAGCCCAGAAGAGACTGTGCGCGGATCAGGCGCTTTTGAACCTCGACCCCATTTGGGCATCGGATGGCACAAGAAGCGCAGTCGCTGCAATGCACATTGCGGATCATTTCCGGCAGCTTAAAAAAATTTTCCTTTGCCTGACGGTAGTTCCTGCCGAAGTCATGATAGGCGAGAAACCTCAATTCATCGGTGACCGGTATGCCTTTGGGGCATTTCCCCTTGCATCCGTAACACATGCGGCAGTACAGGGGCCGTATCCTCTCATTTCGCACATACAGCATTTTCTCGTCTTCAGGAGTATAGGATTCCGTCATGGCCCGGACGTTCATTTCCAGTTGATGGACGTTTTCCGAATAGGGACCGGTGGTTGCGATCGCGGGATTCAATAAGACCCATTTTATAGCCGCCAGCGGTCCCTCGTCGGGCAGTTCTATATCCCTGGGCACAAATCCTGCAACCGCAATGATTACCTTCATCGCTACGATGCCCAGACCCGCTTCATGAAGTCTGGAGATAGCGGACTCCCGGAACGGTGCATTTAAAGCATAGCTGTAATTTGTCTGAACGGCGTCAAACCTGTCGACTTCCAGAATTTTATCCACCACCGAATGGATGTCATGTGCACTGACGCCGATAAAACGGGTTTTCCCCTGCTCCTTCAGCCGTACACAGGCTTCGACCGCTTCCTCCGTGATGGCGTCCGGCGTATCCCTCGAGTGCAGATGCCAGATGTCCAGGTACTCTGTGTCAAGAGCTTTGAGGCTGGCGTCCATATCGTTGAAGACATCCGACCTGGTTCGGCCGTCGGTCTTGCTTGCCAGTACGATCCGATTCCTTTTTCCCTAAATAGCTGCGCCGGTTATTCGTTCGCTGTTGCCCTCTCCATAACCGCGGGCCGTGTCGAAGTAATTGATGCCGAGATCAATGGCTCGCGTAATTACTTCAGGTTCAGGCGTGATGCCGACGCCGGAGCCTACAGCCGGCAGGGCCAGGCCCGCTTGAAGAAATTTTCTGCGGGACACATCAAATTTCATAAATCCTCCTATCTTGATGCCGCCACCGTGTTCAGATTTTTTTCGCCAAGCGCCGACAATAGGGCTTCGACCACCTTTTCGGCATCGCGCTGGCGGCGTTGTTCATATCGGATGGCCCATATATGCTCGTCGAAGGCCAGGTTTCGCATCTCCACCAGCAATTTGTACCGGATGGGGTTGTTGCGCAGGACAGCTAAATTTCTGCCCTTGACGCGCGAGCCGGCCCCCATGGCGGGTAGCAGTTTGCGGGCAAAGTCGCGCGAAACGCGATCGGCGCTTCGTGAGTTTTCATGGTAGAAGAGTGTTATTGCATTGCCCGTCGGTTCATCGTTGTCGGCATGGAAGCTCAGGAAAACCTGCCGGTCCGCCGGAGTGCCCTTGACGGCCTTCTCGGCAATTTCAATCCGTTTCTCAAGGTAGCGCTGATTCCCTTTGGGCCAGGTTGCCGGCCTGTTGTTCCGGTTCCAGACGGGATCGTTGAGAATTTCGTTGTGATCGTTGACGAATGTATTCGACACCGGGGAGTTGCTGCGCAGCAGGTGATTGGGTGCAAGCAGAGTCAGTGTGACATCGGCGCCATGTGCCTTTAGCAGCGCGTAGATACGCAGGGTCATGTCATAGACGTATTCGTCTTCTACCACGTAGTAACGATTGCCGTCTGCATCCATGGCGGTGACGATCGTGCCCGGATCGATCCCCCCATGCCCCGGGTCCAGTACGAAATGCCAACCGGCCAGCCTGTCATCCAGCTTGCCCATCACTTCGACATTATGTGCGAACTCATCGAAAAGCTTGCGTGCATGTGTGTAGGCGATAAGCGGCGAGATACTGCTGTCTTCGCCGTAGTTCCGGTTGGGCTGGCTGTCCGCATTGGGTTTATCGTAGAAATACGGCCCATTGGCCGTCTGGATTTTTTTCACACCCTGCACCGTTATTTTCAATGTTTCCCAATCGAGGCTGCCGATGTAGCCGCCGTCGCCGGAATGTGTGCCCAGCAGGGGCCGGACTTTCAGCTGTTGGCCCGGATGGATCAGGGATCCGCGCAGATTGTTCAAGTCCCGCAATTCGCGCAGGCCCATCTGGTGGAGGCGGGCGATTTCGGTCAGGTTGTCTCCCCGCTTGACTACATAAGTGGCCAGCGGTAGTGGAGTCGGTGGTTCGCCGGGAGTGGCTGCAGTCGGTGCAATCAGCTTCAGCACCTGCCCTGGATAGATGCGGTCGCTCGTCAGGTTGTTGATGTCCTTTAGCTCATTCACCTTCATGCCGTAAGTCTTCGCAATCTCCCACAGAGCGTCGCCGCGCTCGACGAGGTGCGAACTCATGTCCGCTTCGCGCAAACGCAATTGCTGGCCCACGTAAATCCGGTCGTTATCCAGACCGTTAATCCTTTTGAGCTGTGAAATGGAAATGTTCAGACTCTGGGATATTTCCGAAAGGGTGTCTCCTCTGCGTACGACATAAACAGCTTCATCTGTCGGCGACGGAGCAATGTGCAGCCGTTGTCCCGGATAGATGCGACTTCCCCGCAACTGATTCAGCTGCTGCAAATCTGAAACCGTCGTATCGAATTTCCGGGCAATAACCGACAGGTTGTCTCCCTTTTGTACGACATACCATTCGCCGTCCTGCTGTTGAATCCGCAACTCCTGCCCGATGAATATACGGTCGCTCGTGAGATTGTTCCATGTTTGAAGTTGATCCACGGTAACATTGTAGCGCCGGGCGATAACGGTCAGGTTCTCTCCTCTGGTGATGGTGTGAATGCGCCACTCCTGGGCCGACAGGGCACCGGTCAAAAAAATCAGTTCAATGACGGCCGGCAGCAACAGACGGATACAACGTTTGATATGCATGCGGGATTAAGGCAACTCCTGGTCGAGTGAAAACATTGGCAGTCCCTTCTCCTATGGGGACGGCCGGAAACCGTAATCGAAGTATAGGATACGGTAAAAATTACGGAAAAGGTACTCGAATCTTATTGTCACAGAGGATAACTCACCTGGGTAAGCCGCCGCCTCTGGCGGCGCGACACGCAAAGGCTCTGCGGGTGGCAGCTGATTTCAAATCAGTAAATGACTATAAGAAAATCTGAATGAGCGAAGGTTTTTTGGCTGTGTCTTCGTCAATGTGTGGAGTTTAACCGCTGAAACACGCCGACTCACGCTGAAATATATATATATTTTTTATGTCGGCGTCCTTCAGCGGTTAAATATAAATCATCAACCCAAACCGATTCCGACCCCGACCTGCTCGACCTGCGCGGTACGCTTGTGAAAACTTGCACTACGAGCATTCTCCAAAGGGCCCCTTGGGGGCCCTGCAGGATAGAATATATTTGTGACGACAGATGCTGTGTCCGATATGGTAAAGTCATCGGGATGAATGAGTTCAAGTCCAAACTGTATACACTCTGGTGCTGGGCCGGTTGTGCCTTCAGTACGGTCTTCTGGGGTACGGCTTCGATCGCCGGCAGTCTTTTTTCGGGCAGCGGCAGATTTCAGCACTTCTGTATGCGCCGTTGGTCGAAAGATAATCTATGGCTCAGCCGTGTCCGGGTCCGGATCGAAGGGTTGGAGAATATAGATGCCGGAATCCCCCTGATCTTCGTTGCAAACCACAGCGGTTTGCATGACATCCTTTCCCTCGCAGCCTACCTGCCCATTCAGTTCCGCTGGGTGGCAAAGAAGTCTCTCTTTCGGGTTCCTTTCATGGGATGGCACATGAGACGATCGGGATATATCCCGATTGACCGGGAAAATCCAAGAGAAGCCGCCAAGAGCATCATTCAGGCTGCAAAGGAAATCCGCAACGGCATCAGCGCCATAGCGTTTCCCGAAGGAACCCGAAGCCGAACGGGAGAACTCGGAAAATTCCACAGCGGCGCGTTTGCATTGGCTCTTCGGACCGGCGTTCCCCTGATACCTGTTTCACTTGAAGGCAGCTGCCGTGTGATAGTTCCAAAAACCCTGAGGGTAAATCCGGGGGTGATTGTCCGCATCAAGATCGGCTCTCCCCTTGATCTCAAAACCTATCCCAGAGGTGAGAAGCATCGTCTGATGGAGGACGTTTTTCAGGTCATGTCCCGGAACCTTGAAACCCTTTGTCGGAGACGGCAGCCCGACGAAGAGTTCGAAGATACCGTACACCGATGGATATACGGCAACCCCCGGTCGATGCAGTCAGCGGATAAATAATCAATCCCCGCTCAGCAAATTTCCGATTCCTATCCCACCGAGAACGCTTCCTTCGCCTTTGCCGGACCTGCCGAGTGACGGGATTGCTTTAAAGATACGATCGGCAAGCCGGCTGAACGGAAGCGACTGCAACCATACTCTGCCTGGTCCGGTCAGTGTCGCGAAAAACAGCCCCTCCCCGCCGAACAGGGCCGATTTAATCTTGCCGACATACTGGATGTCGTAGGAGACGGCGGATTGCAGCGCCACGATGCAGCCGGTATCCACGCGCAGCGTCTGCCCCGGAGCAAGATCGAAGCTCTGGATAGTGCCTCCGGCATGTACAAAGCAGAGCCCGTCTCCCTCAAGCTTCTGCATGATGAAACCTTCTCCGCCGAACAGGCCGACGCCGATTCTGCGTTGGAAAGCGATCCCTATGGAAACGCCGCGAGCGGCGCAAAGGAAGGAGTCCTTCTGGCAGATCAGAGAATGTCCCAGGTTTGCAAGGTCCATGGGAACGATGCGTCCGGCGTAGGGTGCGGCGAAAGCAACCTGCTGCTTGCCATGGCCTGTGTTGGTAAAGACCGTCATAAACAGGCTTTCACCCGTCAACAAACGTTTCCCGGCTCCCAGCAGTTTCTCGACGAGCCCCGAAGAAGCTCTGTCGGAAGATCCGTCCCCGAAAACGGGGGTCATCTCAATCCCCGGGGTCATGTACATCATCGCGCCGGCTTCGGCAACCGCACTTTCGCCCGGATCCAGTTCCACTTCAACAAATTGAAGTTCCTCTCCTATGATCCTGAAATCAATCTCGTGGGCGGTTCTTCCCGGCGCTGTCGGAATGGGGGCCGGAAGGGGACTTTTGTCGAAGTGGTTTTGGAAAGGCTCCACCTCTTTTGCCCTGGCCCAGTTCTGCATGCCCTGGGTGTAAACATAGGTGTCCGGCTGCAGGTTGCCGGTGCGAATGCTCGATATCATTTCGTCCACACTGATCGGTCCGACATGATGTCCTCCGATCGACATATACCATTGTTGAGAATCAGACATATGGCGCCTCCTTGGGAATTTTTTATTTTCCTTTTCTCAGGGTGATGGAGTCTGATGCAGTTTTTCTACTGAGATGTATC
>JARRLM010000102.1:0-11649 GCA_037386985.1 Acidobacteriota bacterium
TGAACGTGCGTGCAGTTCAGGTTTCGGATTTCGAGGTAAGGAACACCGTCAGATCACGTTCTCCGTTAGTACCATTAGACGTTCGGACGTTTTCATGGGTAACGATGGTTATTGACCCATGATACCGACTGTAGGTATCATTAGGTATAGGCCGAATTTCTCACATGGTTTCTTTGCTGAAATTTATGAAACATTGCGATAAATTCAGACCTGCCCCTGCAATGTTGGTGATGGCAATAAGTTATTTGAGCCAACATTCTATTTGATGGGAGCCCGGGTCATGCTGCAGTGAGCGAGCTTTTCCCATGGTGACAGTGTTCGCCCGGAACTTGTTTGCCTAACGCAGTATGTAGAGCACCCCCTTGGTTACAAGGTTCAAATGGATGAGCCACACGGCGGCGCGGGGGTTTTTTATTTCTCTTCCCTTTCCCCCCTAAGGGATTTTGGATTGTGCTCACAATTAACCCTGGAAATGTAAGGGATCCATGAGAGTTTTATTCATCGGCGACATATTCGGCAAACCCGGCAGGAGACTGATCAAAGAAAAACTGCACGGCCTGTTACACAAATACCGTATAGATTTCACTATAGCGAATGTCGAAAATGCTGCAGCCGGCTTTGGTGTGACACCGAAAATCGCCGATGAATTTTTAAACTCCGAGATAGACCTGCTGACATCCGGGAATCATATCTGGGACAAGCGCGGCATTATTCCTTATCTTGCAGAGCAGCCCAAGCTGCTTCGGCCACATAATTACCCCCAAAACACCCCGGGAACCGGCATATATATCGGGGATACAAGTTGTGGGGCAAGAATCGGAGTCCTGAATCTGCAGGGGCGTGTTTTCATGCTGGATATTGACTGTCCATTCACCGCCGGACTGGCTGCAGTTGAAAATATGCGCAAACAGACTCCGATCATTATTGTGGACTTTCATGCTGAAGCGACTTCCGAAAAACAGGCGATAGGCTGGTATCTGGACGGGACAGTCAGTGCCGTCATCGGAACTCATACCCACGTACAAACCTCCGATGAAAGAATTCTCCCCCGTGGCACGGCATACATTACGGATATCGGAATGACCGGACCGCACGATTCAGTAATCGGATCCATACCGGATCTGTCCATTGACCGTTTCCTGCGGCAGATGCCGAACCGCTTGGAACCCGCATCAGGAAATCTGCGAATATGCGGCGCGGTCCTCGAGATTGACGAGAAGAGCGGGTTGGCTCAGAGTATTGAGCGGTTGAATATTCCCGTCACACTATAAATAAAGCGTCGTGAGTGCGTGTGAACGTTTAAACGTGCGAACGTGACAAGCGTTCTCTGACGGAGTGCGGAAATTTGACGGATGAATGGCGAAGGTGCAGGCTGTTGAAAGGCCTATGGCCGTGCGAACGTGACAAACGTTTAGTAATGGGATTCGGCACTTGAATGGGTGAATAGAGAGTCCGTTGGGGGATGTTACGATGGATCGTAAATCTATGATTAAAGACTTTTTCGAGAACTATGCGTCGGTTTCCATGAAATCGGAACCGGACCTTCACGCTGATCTTTATGCTGATGATTTTATTGCCGCCGGCCCTTCGGGCAGTGCTGTATATAAAAATGACGCCCAATTCCTCGAATGGTTAAAAAGGATATATGATTTCAACAAGAAAACCGGCATGGAATCGATACGGGTCCTATCTGTCCGCGACAATCCAATCGGCGGGCAATATTCTCTTGCATGGGTGAAATGGTGTGCGAAATATAAAAAAACAGGCGAAGAGCTGATTAATTTTGAAATTACTTATTTACTGCAGTTTTTTAATAATCAAACCAAAATTCTTGCCTATATTTCTCACGAAGATCAGGAAAAAGTCATGAAAGAACGAGGCCTCCTATAGGTTAATTTCTACAACAAAAAGACGAACTCCAGGAAAATGAGGAGGATTCCTTCTTCGATGATTACGAATACGAATGAGTCGAAATACGACATTCAGCGGATCCAAAGGGCGGGCCGTTGATTAAGTCGTTATATTCATACCTTCGGACCTATGTAGAAAGATCCAGCGAGCCTGAATCCCCTTCCCCATTTATACATCTGTTTAGTCCCGCATAATAATGTGACTTAATATTTGAAACATCTGTCGCCCCTTACGGGGCTTGCTCAATGTATCCTCCTACCTTGGGCTCACGCCCTTTCAGGGTGAACATTCACTATCAGAGGGGTGGTTTGTCATGTTCACACGATAAACGAGGCTTTATGAAACCTCGTCATCGTTACGCCAATCCCATAGGAGGTACAAAACAAGAGGAGCAGTTGGTCACGTTCACACGTTCAACCTGCAACGGTATTTTATTTGAGCGCCCGCTCTAACATCGAGACGCACGCGATCGACCGCCGTCCGACCGACTCGTCGAACTTTTTCAACTCGTCCTGGGATCGCTGCAGGTCGTCGGCCAGGCTAATTGCCGCCAGAACAGCAACCTTGAACGTATCCACCGCACCTGTCGATGCAGCGACTTCACGCATCCGCTTATCAAGATCGGCGCATACGGCACGGAGCCGCTCCGGATCGCCCTGTGTTCGCAGGGTATAATCCCTATCGTAGATTTTAACTCGAACAGAAACGTATTCCGGCTCTTCGCTCATTGGCTTACCCCCATTCCAAAGCGGGAAAAGGTACCGGACATCTCATGGAAACATTTTATCTAATTTTTTAATCAGTTTCGGCCGCTTCCAGTGAAGCAAGCAGGGATAAAGCTTTCTCAACACGCTCCTTCAGCTCTTCGCGTTCCTTCTGGAATTGAACCAGGTCCTCTTGTGCCTTGCTTTTATTGCCCTGGATTTCACCGATTTCCTGCTTCATTTTCTGATTCTCGGCACGCAGTGTCTCGTTTTCCCTGCGAACGGTCTTGAATTCCTCTACCAGGCGAAAAATCTTGTCCTCCAGGTGACTGAATCGTTCAAGTCCCGACGGTTCCGACCGTAGCGTTGTTTCATTCATATGGATCTGAGCTCCGCTCCGTAAGTCTTATGTAAGCATGATAAAACAGTATCAACAAAATCCTGCACGCGGTCAACGGTAAGGGTTTTTTCCATGTCCTGAAAGGAAAGCCTTATGGTAAGACTCACCCTGCCCGACGGAATGTTTTTTCCTTCATACACATCCACCAGCGCAATATGAACCAGTTCGCTAATTTTTAAACCCTTAATACTTGCCTTTATCTTGCCGTATGCCAGATCCTGATCCACTACGATAGATATATCGCGCTCTGAAGACGGGTATTTGGGAAGAGGTTCAAAGTTTATGGGCGCAAAGGCATGTTCAGTCAGGGCCTCGAATTCAATTTCTGCAAGATAGACCGGTTGTCGAAGTTTATATTTTTCCTCAAGGGTTGCGGACAGTGAGCCCAGCACACCGACCTGGTCCTGATGGATCTTCAGCGATGCCGCATCCGTTGGATTCAGCCAACCGGGTTCATTTGTGGGCTCAATCCTATAGGAATGGATGCGGATGCCCCGCAGAATTGTTGAGAGGGTCCCTTTCAGATGAAAGAAATCAAAACTCGTATCCGGTTGTTTCCAGTTTTGATCCGCAAAACCGCCCGTGCCGATGATTCCCAGCATATTGCGTTCTGAAGGAATTCCATCGGGACCACGCCGGTATACTTTGCCAATCTCAAAAAGCCGAACGAGTCGCCGGTCAAAGTTGAAATTCCGTTTTACAGACCGCACCAATCCCGGAGCGAGAGAAGTCCGCATATACTTGGCATCTTCTGTGAGCGGATTCCGCAAGGCAACCCGCTCATCCGATCCGGTCGAGAACTCTTCCGAGTCCGACACATCGGCGAAACTGAGATTCACGGCTTCATTGAACCCGAGACCGATCAGGATTTCACGCAAGGCATTTTCAAGTTTATAGACCGGGGAATAGTGCCCGACATTTCGAGACGGAGGAAGGGTCGTGGGTATATTCTGGTAGCCGTAGAAGCGCGCCAGTTCCTCGATAATATCCGCTTCAAGCTCCATATCCGCCCGATAGGTCGGGCAGGTGACGTTCCAGGAATCTTTTCCCGTCTCTTCAAGCCGGAAATTCAGCAGACGCAGCGTCGATTCAATGAAATCCTTCTCAAACGACACTCCGATCAAGGCATTGGCATTCTTGCGTTTGAGGGAAATACAGACCGGTTCCAATTTTTTCGGGTAAACATCCCGGATGCTTCCGGCAATATGCGCTCCTGCGAGTTCTTCCATCAGCCTGCAGACGCGTCCTATTGCCCGTACAGTGTTGTTCCAGTCGGCGCCCCGTTCGAATCGATAACTTGATTCGGTGGACAAACCTAATTTTTTGGATGTCCGCCGTATAGATGCGGGTTGAAAATAGGCGGATTCCAAAAGTACACGTGTAGTGGACAGGGAAATTTCCGACTCCATCCCTCCCATAACACCGGCGACGGCCACAGGCCCTTCTCCGTCGTTGATCAGCAGCATATCATTGTCCAGTGCGCGCTCAACTCCATCCAGGGTGCTCATTTTTTCTCCCTGCCGCGCCCTTGCCACAACAATCTTTCCCTGGCGCAGAACATCGTAATCGAAAGCATGCAGCGGGTGTCCCATCTCCAGCAGGACGTAATTGGTAATATCCACAATGTTATTCAAAGGACGCATGCCGGCAGCTTCAAGGCGCTTCTGCATCCAGCGTGGAGACTCGCCGACTTTCACGCCGTCAAAAACAAGCGCCGAATATCTCGGGCAAAGCTCGGGATCCCTGATCTCGATTTCAAAGGGAATCCGGTCGGATTCGACACTCAGCGTTTCCCGCACTTCGGAAGATCGCAACGGCCGGCGATAGAGGGCAGCCAGCTCTCTCGCAACTCCGATATGGCTCAGGCAATCCGAGCGGTTGGGGGACACCTCAACTTCGAGAATAGATGTTCCATCGCCTTCTTCGACCGCATCCACAAGAAGCCCGAGCATTGACAGATCGTCTTTCAGCTTTTGTGGGCTCTCCTCTATTTCGACATATTCCTGAAGCCATTCAGTGCTGATTTTCATGAAGGGTACTCCCGTACTTCGTTCTAGCTAAGATCCTAAAATTGTTCCAGGAACCTGAGATCGTTGTCGATGAAAAGCCGGATATCTTCCACACCATATTTGAGAATCGGAACACGGTCAATGCCCATCCCCCAGGCAAATCCGGAATACCGTTTAGGATCGATCCCGGACATACGCAATACCTTGGGGTGGCACATGCCGGCGCCCAGGATCTCAATCCAGCCACTCTGCTTGCATTTCGGACATCCGGCGCCGTTGCAGAAAATGCAGCTGATATCCACTTCCGCGCCGGGCTCTACAAACGGGAAAAACATCGGTCGCAGACGCATCCTGATATCGGGGTGAAAAACCTGTTTGAGAAACGCTTCCAGCATCCCTTTCAAATCCCCCATGGTAATTCCTTCATCGACGACCACAACATCAACCTGGTAAAACATCATGGAGTGTGTGGCATCGAACGGATCCCGCCGGTATACCTTTCCGGTGGTTGCAGCACGAATAGGCGGCTTCAGCCTTTCCATGGCATGCACATCCACAGGCGTACACTGGGAACGCAGGAGCATTGTATCGTCGAAATAGAATGTGTCCTGTTCATCACGGGCGGGGTGGTCTCGAGGCACATTCAATGCTTCGAAATTATAATAATCACTTTCTACTTCGGGCAGATCAAAGAGCTGAAAGCCCATATTGACCAATATCTGTTCGATTTCGGCCTGCTCCTTTTTTATGGGGTGTGCGCTCCCGCGCGCGTAGGGGAATCCCGGTCTTGTCACATCCAGGAGCCGTTGCCCGCCGGTCATTGAGGCCGTTTTTAACTCTTCATACCGCTCCTGCAGCCGTTTCTCTACCGATGAGCGCAGTTGATTCATAGCCTGTCCGAAAGCAGGCCTCTCTTCTTTGGGAAGATCCTTAAGCCGCTTCATTCCGGTTGTAATGACGCCGCCTTCGCGTGCGAGGAACCTGTCACGAACAATCTTCCATGTCTCCATATCGGAAATTGTCGGAAATTCCTCGTCGAAACGCTCTTTCAGCTCCTCAATGGACATACCCATGGCAACCTCAGGAAAAAAGTTTACCGTGTAATGAAACACCCGGGCGCTAAAGTTCATGAATCTGCAAGAAAAAGATTCTCAGGCAGCCTCCAGCGCCGCTTTTGCACGCTCGGTAAGCTGTGTAAAGGTTTCAGGATCCTTAATTGCAATCTCGGCAAGCACTCGACGGTCCAGTGATATATTTGCTTTTTTCAGACCGTTTATAAAACGGCTATAGGACATATCATTCTGGCGCGCCGCAGCCCCGACTCTGATAATAAACAGGCTGCGGAAATCGCGTTTTTTATTACGTCGATCCCGATAGGCAAATCGAAGCGCACGATCGACAGATTCCTTCGCCGACCGGTGCAGTTTGCTTTTTGTCAGCCGATAGCCTTTTGCCAGCTTCAGGATTTTCTTTCTCCGCTGGACCCTTTTGTTTCCTCTTTTTACTCTAGGCATCTTCTTTCTACTCCACAGGACTTATCCCGTATTTCTCATAGGGTTTCGGGAAAATCAAATATTCAACATCTTTTTAACCCGCTTCTGGTCCGACTTGCTGACCAAAGCGCTGTCCACCAGCTTTCGCATGCGTTTTCTGGGCTTCTTGGTCAGAATATGACGGGCATGACTATGACGGCGCATAATCTTCCCCGTTCCCGTTACTTTGAACCGCTTTGCAGCACTCCTGGATGTCTTCTGCATTAAAATATCTCCTGCATATCAATCCGGTTCCGGAACGAACCGGAAGCGCCTATGAATGCTTCTTAGGCATAAAAATGGTCACCAATGCATATCCTTCCATTTTGGGCGGACGCTCGATATCCGCCACCTCGTTCAATTCCTCGATAAGTTTTCCCATGAGCTTACGCCCCAATTCCTGGTGCGACATTTCTCTGCCGCGGAATACGATGGTTGCCTTTGCCTTATTCCCTTCCGACAGAAAGCGAAGAATATGCTTCTTTTTGAACTCAAAATCGTGCGCTTCCGTTTTCGGTCTGAACTTCACCTCTTTGACGACAACTTGCTTCTGATTCTTTTTGGCCTCGTGCGCTCGCTTACTTTTCTGGTACTGGAACTTGCCATAATTCATGATCCTGCAGACGGGTGGATTCGCTGCAGGAGCCACCTCGACAAGATCCATGTCCTTGCCTCGTGCAATGGCCAGAGCCTCTTCCGGAGCCATAATCCCCAATTGCCCGGCTTCTTCGTCAACAACCCGGATTTCCTTGGCCCGGATCATTTCATTAACGCGAACCCTGATCTGTTTGGCTGATGTGATTGGCAACCTCCTTTAGTTTGAGAGGATCATCCCGGGCAACCTGTTTTCAAGGCCGCACTGCCCGTTCCTGAATGAAACCCTTTATCTTATCCAAGAAGCTTCCAAGAGACTGGGCGCCCTCATCCCCTTGAAAACGGTTACGCACGGACACTTCTTTCGATTGCAGCTCTTTGTCGCCTACTATAAGCATATAAGGAATCTTCTTTGTCTGAGCCGCTCGTATCTTGTACCCCAATTTTTCGTTACGGTCGTCGATTTCCACCCGGATATCCGCTTCCGCGAGGGTTTTCATCACTTCCCTCGCATAATCCTGATGCCGCTCCGAAATAGGTATAATCACTGCCTGTACCGGGGCCAGCCATATCGGGAAAGCCCCCGCATAGTGCTCGATAAGCACTCTGTCGACAGCTGCCATGGACGCCCGATTGCATCAATCAGCTTCACGTCGATCTTTGGCCCGTAAAAAACCGCCTCTCCCTCCATTCGTGTCCATTCGATCTCCCTGTCATGGAGGGATCGGGTCAGCGCATCCTCGGCTATTTCCCAGTCCTCTTCGCTTCCGGCGTAATCCTCTTTCCTGGATTCATCCCTTACAGACAATTCGACCTTATACTGATCGAATCCGAAGCTTTTCATTATATACAAAACCAGATCCATCAGATCCGAAATTTCATTATACACCTGATCCCGGGTGCAGAATATATGTGCATCGTCCTGTGTAAATCCACGGACCCGCAGCAATCCGTGCAATGTTCCGCTTCTTTCATATCGGTAGACCGTGCCGAATTCGGCCAGTCGTACCGGCAGATCTCGATAGCTCCGCATCTGGGACTTGTAAATCTGGATATGATACGGGCAGTTCATCGGCTTGATCACAAATTCTTCGTCATCAACGTTGAATACATACATATTTTGACGATAGTAATCGTAGTGCCCGGACGTCTTCCACAGTACATCCCTTGCCACATGAGGGGTTGTGACGAATTCATACCCGCGGCGATAGAGTTCCCTGCGAAGAAAATCCTCAATGATATAGCGGATGCGAGTCCCCTTCGGGTGCCAGAGAACCAGTCCGGGACCGGCTTCTTCCGAAATGCTGAACAGGTCAAACTCGCGGCCAAGTCGCCTATGGTCACGCTTCTTGGCCTCTTCCAGGTGGTTCAGGTAATTCGCCAGATCTCCCGGATCAAGAAATGCCGTGCCATATATTCTCTGTAGTTGCCGGTTCTTTTCATCTCCCTTCCAGTAGGATCCGGCGACATTGAGGACTTGAAAACTTTCAGGATCAATAAGTCCCGTTGAATCGAGATGAGGCCCGGTACAGAAATCGACGACATTTCCAAGACGGTAGCAGGACAACTGTTCTCCCGCTTTTTCCTGTATCAACTCCACTTTCAGATTCTCGCCCTGTCGGGCAAATGAATCCATTGCCTGCTCTTTTGAAATAATGGAGGCTTCAAAGCTCAGATCCTGTGCGACGAGATCCTTCATTTTCGCTTCAATCTTCTTAAGGTCCTCTTCTACAAAAGGCTCCTGTCTATCGAAATCGTAATAAAATCCATCGCTGATAGCAGGACCAATCCCTAGATGTGTGCCGGGGAAAAGGTCGCACACGGCCGCCGCCATCAAATGGGAGGTGCTGTGGCGATAGATTTCCAGCGCGGCGTCAGGATCTGAGATATCGCCGGCGGATCCGTCCGCATATCTGATTTTCAATGGTAATTTCATATATACCAATCTTGAACCTGTCGGCTTCTTCAGGAAAGATAAGGAATCTGTCCCGGTCATTAATCCGAAAACTGGGCAGGAGAAGCAATTCAGGTTCGACGGGTAGCATGCATTCGGCTCATCATTCCCATCATTACCAATGAGGAGCGTAACTACTAAATGGTAGGCGCGAGCGGATTTGAACCGCTGACCCCTTCCGCGTCAAGGAAGTGCTCTCCCCCTGAGCTACGCGCCTAAAAAATAAGGACTTAAACTACCAGAAAGGTTGAAATAGTGTCAATACGAAAGGTTGAAATAGTGTCAATACTATTCAGTTAAGCAGCCTCCTTTAAGGGCAATTCATCTTCCGCAAGTACCTCCAGGGCCTTCTCGGTCTGGATTTGATCGATCTTTTCACGTAACAGTCGATACTTCATGCCCTCATCCTGATCGTCGTAATAGGACTCGACTACCAAATCCTGGCGCGTTTCATTATCCGGGACATTCACGTCCGGGAAAATTCCGGCATCGCGAATCGTTTCATCCTGGATAACCTTGCCGCTCGGAGTGCAGAATTTCGCAGTTGACAGTATCAGCTTGGCACCGCTTTTGAGGGATATCGTTTTCTGTGCAGACCCCAAGCCGAAAGATTTTTCCCCCACAATTTTCGCGCGTCTCCGATCTTTTAACGCTCCTGCCGTAATCTCTGCGCCTGCCGCGGTGGACCCGTTGATAAGGACTACTAAAGGTATGTCGGTTATATACTTGTCCGGACTTGACTCTACAACCTGGACCTTTTCCCCCAGACGATTCTGGCTGTAATAGATGATTCCATCCTGCAGGAAAAAATTCGCCAGGCCTGCACCTTCCACAGGACCCCCGTCGGCGCAATCGCGCAGGTCGAGGACAAGCTTTTGCGCTCCGGCGGAAACAAGCTCCCGCAATTTGCTTTCAATCTGTTTAACCGAAGGATCAACGAGAGATGAAACATCAAGAAACGCAATATTTTCAGCCGTGATCCTTGACTCTACCCGAACAGGAGACGGAATCTTTAGGGCAAGTTCCAACTCCAGCGGTTTGGACATGGAACTTCTGAATATCTCAACCTTTATCTTGGATCCCGGTGCACCGAGCAGCAAACTTTCCACCGCAAGAATGCTTTTGTCCTCTACCTGCTGCCCGTTCACAGATACTAAATAATCGCCCGGCCGAATTCCCATTGTCGCAGCCGGTCCATCGCGTTCGCAGGAAACCACGTAAACTACGTCCGACCTTTTTGAGATAATCATGCCGGCACTGGCAATCCCTTCAGCCCTTGTTTTCTGCAACGCGTCATACTGTTCTTTTGTCAGGAAACTGCTGTAGGGATCCAGGGCATCAATCAGACCTCGCATTGCTCCTTCCTGAACCTTATTCATATCGGGTTCTTCCACATACTCGCTATAAACCCTATGCAGAGTGCTGCGCCGTAAAGCACAATGATGAGCGATCCCATAAATACCAGCAGCTTACCCTTATGAAACATAAACCCTCCTAATAAAAGGTGGAAAACTTTAAAATAGTATAGCAATCGGTGCCTCTGTTCAAATGGGATTTCCCATATTTGTTCAATTTTAAAGATTTAAGTGCCTATCCACGTCGAACGTCGAACGTCCAAAGTCAAAGGTCAAACGTCTTAAGGTCTAATAAATAAAAACCGTCAAAAGTCTATAAATTACTGTTCAAGAGTTGAACTTGGAACTTGGAATTTGTGAACCTGAAGCAGCTTTTTAGACCTTAGACGGTATTTAGACTTTCGACCTTGTCTTAACCTGCGAAAAGGCCTAGCCCGACAATAATTATCGATTTACCCTGTACGCACCATCTTCAAAAATCACATCTTCCTTTGCCAGGGCTTCACGGCTCTCGAATAATTCTCTGAATATGTCGACACCATTCCCCCACAAAACCAGATTGCCCCACGGCATAAACCAGGTCCAACTGCCTTGAGATTCGATCACTTCGGGGCTGGGGGGAGACGCAACTTCACCTATTGCAACAGGTTTGCCGCTGGCAAGCTTTACCAGATCATCATGGTGGGATTGCTTCCAATCGTCTCGATAGATATCCGCAGCCAGTACATCCACATATTCAGACCCGGGCCAGAATTCTTCATACGCGTAGGCTTCATCTCCCTGAATATCCCTGGGAGCATTCGCGTTCCAGACCCAAAGAAGATTGTTCAGCTTATGATGATTCACATAATAGTCGTACATCATAATCCAGAGTTTTTTAAATCCATCCTCACCTTTCTTGTTGCACCACCAGAACCAAACGCCGTTCATTTCATGGTAGGGTCGCCACAAGACAGGCACGCCGGCATCTCTCAACTGTTTAAGATAGAAGGCAATCGTATCCGCCTGCACTTTCCATGCATTGTTTAACGTGGTTCCATCTCTGGTCAACTCGTCCCATTCCTGCTCTGACAGTCCGTTTTCCATCGACCATATTTTTTCCCCATCACAACAATCACCGTACCCCGGCGGGCAGGCATGCCACATGAGTGTAATGATGAATCCTTCCCTATATCTGGCAATGACGGTTT
>JARRLM010000103.1:0-6090 GCA_037386985.1 Acidobacteriota bacterium
GAGCCGGGATCTCTCAACGGATAAGGGGCTGCCCCCTCCACCGAAGGAAATCCCGCTAATGCAAAGATCCATATCTGTGGAATCCGGGTAAAAGGTTGACCCAAAAATCGTTTCGAGGATCCTACTCAAAGGAGAAATATGCGGAGGTTCGGACCGCTGGGTATTATTATGTCATCCAGCGGCCCGGGTTTTCACTCGTAGTGCAGGGCCCGGACGGGATCCAGCCTGGAAGCCCTTATTGCCGGAAGCATTCCCGCAATAAGGCCTACCAGGAAGAGAATACTCAGAGAGACGGCGATGGAAGGGACCGATATATGAAAATATATCCGGCCGTGCGTTTTGGAAAGCTCCTCGCCCAGCATGGCGCCGAATGCCGGCAGGGAACCGATGGACGAGGCAACCAGCATAGCAATGCCGACTCCAGCAATACCGCCCACCATGACGATCAGCAGCGCCTCCGTCAGGAACTGGCGCAGGATTGTGCGGCGTCTTGCCCCCAGCGCTTTCATAATTCCGATTTCGTGTGTCCGTTCGATGACTGACGTGAACATGATGTTGGCAAGTCCTATTGCACCTATCCCGAGCGTAATCGAACCGATGAAGGCCATGATCACATCAAAGGCGATGCATATATTGTCAATAAGACTTATGTACTGGTTGAATGCTATAATTTCCACCGCCCTCTCGTCGGTGGGACTGAACCGGTGAATGCCCGCCAGGACGGAGCGTACCTGTTGTACTGCCTGATCCCGGGCGTCTGGCGCCAGCGGAGACCATACCATAAGGTTCGGATAGCGCGTGTCCCGAAACAGGTTGATCGTTTCGTAGGGGATAAACATGCATTCGTTGTCGGGGCGGTTGTAGTTTGCAATCTGCACCTTCGCCTGTATCCGGCCGATGACCGTAAAACGCACTCCGTTGATCAGGATAGTCTCCCCGGATTCCGATCGGTTCCCGAACAGTTCATCCGCGACGGTTGCTCCCAGGACAACTACGCGACGGGCATAGCGCTTGTCATCCGCATTCAGCCAGCGCCCCGATGTAATATGGATATTGCGCACCCGGTCGTACTCGGGCCAGACCGCCCGGACCATATATTCCTCCTCGTGGTTGTTCCGGACTACGTTCACGTTCTGCATGATCTCCGGGGATATGGATCCCACCAGGGGGACAGCATCGCGAATCTTTTCGACATCATTGATTTCCATAACAATGTTGCGGCCGGCCCGCAGCCCTCCTTTCTGTTCGCTGGTCTGCCCGCCGAAAACGAGAATGAGATCCTGGCCCACTTCCAGAAAAGCATCCCGAAGAGCGGCATCGAAGCCCCGGCTGGAACTCATCAGGAGCAGAAAACATGCGACGGCCCAGGCCAGGCTGATGACGGTGGTTATGGAGCGTCGCTTCTGGCGCATCAGGGCTGCAATCGAGTTGCCGATTATCATGTGTATGCGCATGACTATTTCTCGAAGTTCATCGCCACAACGGGATCCATGCGGGATGCCCGCCATGCCGGAGGAACCGCCGCGATCACGGCAACTCCACTCAGAACCAGTGTCAGTTTCAGTATCAGAACGGCATCTATCGGAAGACCTGCAAAATATGTCGGCATTGGAAACGAGTTGACCAATGAAGCCAGTCCCAGTGCGATCAGCATGCCGGTGCCTCCGCTCAGCCCCGCAAGGACAATCCCTTCCAGGAAAAACTCGATGAGAATTCGGGATTGTTTCGCGCCGAGAGCTTTTTTCAATCCGATTTCGGTGGTGCGTTCCGCCACCGAAGTGAACATCGTATTCATGATCCCGACACCGCCGAGACTCAGTGTAAGCAGGGCCACGGCTCCCAGGAACATGCCGATGGATACGAACATGCTGTCGGCTACGGCTGCGTCTTCCACCGTGTCCCAGAATCCCAGCGCTGTTTCATCGTCATAGTGGAATGCGTGGATGTTGCCCAGCGTCCGGCGGACTTGTCGCTGGGCTTCCTCCCATAGATCTTTCCTTTTCGCCTTGTATATTATGAGATTCAACCGTCCTTCAACCGCAATGCCGCGGCTGGCGGGACAATCCCTGATTAAAGAATTGCTCGGAATGAGAATTTTGTCGTTATCCCAGCCGTCGTAGGAACTGTCCTGGTTTTTTTCATCCATCAGGCCGATAACCTTGTAACCGTACCCGTTGATCAGTACTTCTCTGCCGAGTATGTCGGCGCGTTTTTCGAACAGCTGTTGTTTTACGGAATAGCCCAACACGCACACTCTGCTCGTAGTCGCGACGTCATTCCATCGGATATTCCTTCCCGTTGCGGCCCGAAGGTTGCGTATTTTCAGGTATTCCGTATCCACGCCCAGGACCAGGAAACTTCCGGCGTTGAAGTCGCTTTCTACGGGTACGTTATAGGTCTTGAACTCGCCGGCCACGGTTTCGACGGCCGGGCTTTGATCCCGGATTGCCTGAACGTCATCCTGGTGAAGCTGGATATACCGGCCCGCCCGTTGCCCGCCGGCCTGCGTTCCGGTTCTGCCGCCCCATACCAGTACGATGTTGTCCCCGATCTGATTCATCCTTTCCCGGCTACCCTGGCTGAAGCCTTCTCCAGATGACGTTATCAGGGCCAGGGAAACGACTCCCCAACCGATTCCGATCATGGTGAGAAAGCTGCGCAGCTTGTGTCTCCAAAGTTCGGCTATCACCTGGTGAAATATTTCTGCAATCTGGCCGATGGATGTCATGAACAAGGTTTCCCGTTTCCCGTTTCCCGTTAAAAACCTTGAACCTGAAACTGGAAACGCAATATCTTCAATTGTCGATAAAGCCTCTTTGTACGAGCGGCTCAGCTCGTCTGAGCTTGGCCAAAGCCACGTCTTGAGGACTTGGCGGATTACTGAAAGAGTCCTCTTTTGCCTTTCGACTGACGGCTGCAGACTGCCTACTGGAGTATGACCTGATCCTCTTCTTTCAGGCCCGAAAGAATCTCCGCCTGGATTCCGGTGCTGATGCCCAGGTCGACATCAACTCTGCGGCGACCGGTCTTGCTTGCGGGGTCGGGAACTTCGACATATGTTTTCTTGTTCATATCAAAAGCAACCGCACCTTCCGGGATTGTCAGCGCATTCAAATGTTCTTCAAGGATGATCTCGGCATTGGCGGACATATTGGCCAGAAGCAGGCCTTCAGGATTATCCACTGAAACCCGAACTTCAAAAGACGTCACATTGTTTCTTTCGACTCCAAGTGGGGCGATCTTGTAGACTTTCCCCTGGAATACTTTTTCTTTGTAGGTTTCGGCCGTGATGCGGGCAGGCAGCCCAACCTTTACCTTCCCGATGTCGATCTCGTTGACCTGGCCGCGGACATAAACATCTTTCATGTCGCCCAGAATCATGACTCTTGTGGCCCCGGCACCCATGGTTAAAATGGAGGAAACCGCGCTACCGGTTTCCACATCACGCGAGAGCACGATGCCGTGAATGGGGGAACGGATGGAGGTATAATTCAGCTCTTCGCTGATCCGGTCCACGACCGCCTGGATCTGGGCGACACGCGCTTCCTTTTGGGCAATCGAGGCTTCGGTGACCCCTATCGCAACCGCTGCAGCCCGCTGCCTGTTCAAGGCTTCTTCCAGCCTGCCGCCGGTTATGTCGAAATCGGACTTGGAAATGAGGTTCTGTTCGAAGAGTTCGATGCTTCTGTTGTGATTGGCCCGGGCAAGCTTGACGTCGTATTCCTCCGCAAGAATCCTGTTCCGCCGGAGTTCCGCCCTGGCGGCAACGACATCCGCCCCGGCAGCCAGAAGGTTGGCTTCCGCCTCCCTGAGTTGAGCCTGCAACTGATCGCGGTCCAGTTCCACCAGGACCTGTCCCGGCACCACACGGTCGCCAACGTCGACATGTACGTGCTTCACAATGCCACTGGCTTTGCTCCGGATCTCGATACGGTTCGAAATCGGTTCTACGACTCCTGTTGCGACAACCGACCGAGCAATGTCTGCCCTTTCAACCTTTTTGAGGCTGCTTATGTCTATGGTCGGCGGCGCCGAGTTCATTTGTGCGAAAATTCCGATCACCGCAAGAATGATTATTATGAACATGAACAGGATCAGCCATATTTTAAATCTTTTCTTCTTTGCCACACCAATTCTCCCGTCATATAAACCTGTATCAATGCACCAGAAATCCTAAATCTAAATTCTAATTATTGGGAACTGGGGAAAATACCGCTCCTGCAAAAGTATCTCAAGATGTCCGCACGCTTTCATTGCACCATGTCTTTCATAGTGATTCTACAGATAACTACGATCCCTCCCTTTAAAAAGTTCACCAAAAATGAGGTCAGACCGATACAAAATCATAGTAAAAACAGATTTAGAACAGGGGCAGAAAATCAAAGAAGTGTTCCTCTACCGGAAGCTTATAACCTGATTACGGTCTTTGACGCCTTCCACGATCAATCCAAACCGAAGAATATTCTTCGAGGCATTTAGAAGTCGCTCACAGCCGACGGCGTCTACCTTATGCAGGATATAAGAGGATTGAGCTACGTTTACAACAAGAACCTTGTTGAAATTATGGGCTGTGAAAATCGGGGGTTAGGAGAGCAGCCTTCCGAGCATGCCCGGAAGCAGAGTCATCCCCTGAGTCTGCCGCCACGATTGGGTCGAGGCCAGTTCGCCTGCATAAAACCTCCGGGGAAAATAATTGTAAGCCACGGTCAGTAAAAACACGAGGAACAGCACGAGGACGAAGGTCCTCTTGATTTGGCGGAATACCCTGCGCACCCATACCTGGTTCCGGCGAAGGCCGTACACAGCCTTGAGACGTTCCCGAAGCGGCTCCTTCTTCCATTCATCCAGACTGATCTTGAGCGCGTCATAGCTGCCCAATATCCAGACGAAGGGGATCAGCGGCAGGAAGAGAACGGCGATCGTGAAGACCGATTCGACGAGAAAACGGGCGAAGGAGGGCTCCAGGTCTTTCCACGCCAGCAGCACAACGGGGACCGCGACAAGCGAGAAGCAGGATACTACCGAGAAACCTGCGAAGACGCTTCCCTTGAGAGGCTGGCCGTTCAGGAACTGTCCCCAGCCGGGCAGCAGGAGGGAACAGAGGAAGGGGGACACGCGGCTTCTGGTCCCGGTGAAGCGTTTCTTTCTGGTCTTCGCCGCCCCGTGATAGGAGTTGCTGCAGCACAGGCCTCTGAAGATCAAGCCACATAGCAGCAGCATAAGTGCGGCAAGGAGGAAGACGGAAACCGACAGCCCATGGTCCCGGAGGAATTCGACAATGCCGCGCCAGGACAGCACGGTGAGCACGGTTCCGGCATAAAAGGCTACCATCAGGGATAAAAAGGATAGTCCCTTAACAACCTGGTTGTTGTAGAACCGGCTGCCACCCCAGAACAACACAGACCAGGAGTAGGCTTTCGCGGGGTTCTTTTCGTCAGAAAGAGGAGCCTCCGGCTGCATGCGCCCGGCTCCCCGGTTGCGCGGCAATTCGTACGGATTCTTGATGACCCAGACCTTGTCCATGCAAGCTCTCCTCCTTTATTGAGGGCTATGTTAAATTTTCGGCAGAGAAACGGAATTTTTCTGTGATATTCATCACACACATGACAAATTGGTTGAGCATTCGCAGGACCTTCGGCAGAGCCGGGGGCTTGATTATGGGATCCGCTCGATGCGGCACGACCAGCAATATCGGGGTCGGAATCGGAATCGCAGTCGGTTTCGATTTCGACCCCGATAGCGATCCCGATTCCGGATGTACATGTCTTTTAAGCGACTGTTGCCGACAGCCTCCGTGATCGTTTAGAACATCCGGCAAATCGGGGAGATTATTACTTCCCAATCATCCTATTTTTGGTTCAAATACGCTCCGGAAGCCCTCGAAGACCTTTATACTATGATTGGGCGAGGTCGAAGCGGTCCAGGTTCATGACCTTGCTCCACGCTGCGACGAAATCGTGCAGGAACTTCCTCTGGGAATCTTTACATGCATAGACTTCCGCCAGAGCCCGCAGTTGGGAGTTCGAACCGAAGATGAGATCCACACGGGTACCCGTCCTCTTGAGTTTGCCGGTGGCGGGATCGCGTCGC
>JARRLM010000103.1:6151-7636 GCA_037386985.1 Acidobacteriota bacterium
CGGTTCGAGTACGGCGAACGATTTCACGTCGGTCTGCTTCTGGGATGCATCCGTGCGTCCGGGCGCAAAGGGAACGGTTACGTTGTAACCGGCATTCTTCGCAGCCTGCTCGATACCGGCGCACCCGCCCAAAACGATCACGTCGGCAAGCGATACTTTCTTCCCGCCGGACTGCTCCCTGTTGAACTCCCTTCGGACTCTATTAAGGACATTCAATACGGTTTTCAAACGGGCCGGCTGGTTGACTTTCCAATCCTTCTGCGGCGCCAGACGAATGCGCGCCCCGTTTGCGCCGCCGCGCTTGTCGGAGCCGCGGAACGTGGACGCGGACGCCCAGGCGGTCGAGACCAGTTGGGAGACAGACAGTCCGGAAGCAAGGATTTTACTCTTGAGGGCAGAAATATCCCGCTTGTTGATCCGCTTATAGCCGACCGCAGGCACCGGGTCCTGCCAGATCAGTTCCTCCGCCGGAACCTCCGCGCCCAGATAGCGCGAGCGGGGGCCCATATCGCGGTGGGTCAGCTTGAACCACGCCCTGGCAAAGGCGTCCGCGAATGCCTTGGGATTTTTCTGGAAGCGCCGCGCGATCGGCTCGTAGATCGGGTCGAAGCGAAGAGAAAGGTCCGCCGTTGTCATCATCGGTCGGTGCTTCTTCGACGGATCGTGCGCGTCGACCACCATGTCTTCCTCGTCCACATTCTTGGCCAGCCACTGGTTGGCGCCGGCCGGGCTCTTGACCAGCTCCCACTCGTATTTGAACAGTATCTTCAGATAGCCCATGTCCCATTTTGTTGGATTCGGTTTCCAGGCGCCATCGATACCGCTGCCGATCGCATCGCCGCCTTTGCCGCTGCCGAAACGGCTCTTCCATCCGAGACCCTGCTCTTCCATAGGAGCGGCTTCAGGCTCCGGGCCGACATGCGCCGGATCGCCGGCGCCATGACCTTTGCCGAATGTGTGGCCACCCGCAACAAGTGCAACCGTTTCTTCGTCGTTCATGGCCATACGGCCGAAGGTCTCACGTACATCGCGGCCGGAAGCAACCGGGTCCGGGTTGCCGTCCGGGCCTTCCGGATTCACGTAGATCAGGCCCATCTGCACTGCCGCCAGGGGGTTTTCCAGGTCCCTGTCGCCGGTGTAACGGCTTTGGGGCTTGTCGCTTGTTGCCAGCCACTCGCTTTCGCCTCCCCAGTATACGTCCTCTTCAGGCTCCCAAATGTCCTCACGCCCGCCACCGAAACCGAAGGTCCGAAATCCAATCGATTCCAGGGCGCAGTTGCCTGCGAGGATCATCAGGTCGGCCCAGGAGATTTTTTTGCCGTATTTCTGCTTGATCGGCCAGAGCAGGCGGCGCGCCTTGTCGAGATTCACGTTGTCTGGCCAGCTGTTCAGGGGCGCAAAGCGCTGGTTGCCGGATCCCCCGCCACCCCGGCCGTCGCCTGTTCGATAGGTACCCGCACTGTGCCATGCCATCCTGATAAACAG
>JARRLM010000104.1:0-6080 GCA_037386985.1 Acidobacteriota bacterium
GTTACAGGGCAACGTCGCCCCGCTTTGGCTTGATTACCCGATGTACCCGCTGACGAGCCAGATGCTCCCCTTCCTGTTCATGATGATTCAGTTCATCCTGCTCGTCGGCATCTGGTACTCCGCTGAACTGATCCACCGGGAACGTGCATCCGGCATCGGTGAAATCGTCAACGCGTCGCCCTACCCCGACTGGCTTATGATCCTTTCAAAGACCTCGGCAATGTGCCTCGTGGTCTACACGCTGATGCTTGTGGCTGTACTCACCTTAACGACACTGCAGGCAGCGGCAGGCTACACCAACTTCGAACTCGGCCTCTATCTGCAGTCCGCGTTCATCTACAACGGGATTTACTTCTGCATGCTGTGCCTCCTGGCCGTGGTCATTCAAGCGATCTCATCGAACAAATGGCTGGGTATGCTGTTAACGCTGGGCCTTTACATATCTTCCCTGTTTCTGCCGGCGCTGGGTTTTGATCATATGCTGTACAACTTCAATATCCGAGCCATCTATTCCGACATGAACGGCTTCGGCCATTTCATCAAGCCGGCAGTCTCACAGATCGGCTACTGGGGTGCTTTCTGCGTTCTGCTTCTTATCGCCGCGCATCTTCTCTATCCGCGTGGCAATGATTCCGCCCTGAGTGAAAGGCTGAGAGATGCGCGCACACGAATCAGTCGAGGAGTCGGATTCACTGCTGTTCTCGCCGCCGCCGCCTTTATTTCTATCGGCGGCTGGATCTTCTACAACACAAACATCCTCAATGAATACTTGACACCCGACGCGCGTCTTGAGCTCCAGGCCGACTATGAAAAAAACTACGGGCACTATGAAGACGCGCCCGCACCGTCCTATGACAGCATCAACATGGCTGTGGACATATTCCCCGAAGACCGCAGGCTCGAATCGCGCGGCAGCGCCACGCTGGGAAATCACAAGAAGGGGCCGATCCGTGAGTTTGTCGTGTCGCTCAATCCCATACTGCAAGTCAATCGGATCGCGGTGGCAAATGCCGTGCTGGCACAATCCGACGAGACGCAGGGATTCTATCTCTACCGGCTCAACGCGGCTCTCCTTCCGGGCGACACGGTGGAAATGACCTGGAACCTAACCCGCAGAAATAAAGGTTTCGTGACCGCCGATCCCGACAACGAACTTGTGGCCAACGGCAGCTATATCAGCAACTTGGGTGTAATGCCGATCCCGGGCTATAATGGCAGTCGCAGGATCACGGACAATGCACTGCGCAGAAAATACGGACTGCCCCCCGCTCCTCGCGCGGCGGCACTGGGAGATCCCGCACATGCGGACAGGGTCTTCATGGGCATCGACAGCCGTACTGAGTTCGAGGTCGTCCTTAGCACCAGCGCCGATCAGATTGCGGTGGCGCCCGGCAGTTTACTGAAAGAATGGCGGGAGGGGGAACGGCGATATTTTCATTACAAGGCTGAGGAGCCGATTCTGCCGAATCTCTCGTTCTGCTCCGCTCGCTACCGGGTCGCCCGCGACCGCTGGAAGGAAGTGGAGCTGGAGATCTACTACGATCCCAAACACCCTTTCAACATTCCGGCCATGATGGAAACCGCCAAATACGCTCTGGACTACTACTCCAAAGAGTTTGCCCCGTATCATTACTCGTATCTCCGTTTCCTGGAGTATGCGCGCTACCGCACGGCCGCACAATTCCAGCCCGGGGTAATCCCCTGTTCCGAGGCGATCGGCTTTGTCACCGACCTTCGCAGAGTGGAAAACGCCGACTCCGGCGTCATGCACGAACTCGCGCACATGTGGTGGGGCGACCGTGTGATCGGTGCACGGATGCAGGGACGCCAGATGATCAATGAAACCATGGCCGAATACTGCAGGCTGATGCTGTTCAAGGAATATTACCCGTCGGTCAATGCCAATCGCATTGTTCGAGGATGGCATGACGGCTACCTCAGCGGTAGAAAGTCGGAGGATGAAGCCGAAGTGCCGGTGATGTATACGGAAAACCACGGCTATCTCAGAGGCAAGGGGCCCCTGGCCATGTACGCGCTCGAGGACATCATCGGCAGGGAGAAGCTTCACCGGGCGCTGCGCAATTTCCTCAACGAATACTCGTTTCAAACCTCGCCCTGTCCCACCTCCAGAGATCTGGTCGCCGCGCTGCGCGCCGAGGCGGGAAAGGAATATCAGCAACTCATTACCGATCTGTTCGAAAGGATTGTGCTCTACGATCTCGAGGTGGAGGAGGCCCGAGCGCGGGAGATTGCCGGCGGGTATGAAACGACCGTCGAACTTAAGGCGGAAACAGTTTGCGGATGACGGCCACGGAAATGAAACCGAGGAACCGTTGGATTCGTGGTTCGACGTGGCGGTGTTTCCGGAGTCCGACGAGCCGCTTGAGGAAATTACGCCGTTATACATCGAGAAACATCGTCTGCGCAGCGGGAAGCAGGTGTTGACGGTTCGCACATCGAAAAAGCCGGGAATTGTTGCATTGGACCCGTTTCATAAGAGGATTGAGCGCAACACGGGGAATAACAGCCGGCTGGTACTTACGCAGCCCGGTGGAGGATCGGGATCGCACCGGTTTGAAGAACTAATGGAACGGGTGCCGGCGCCATGATCGGGTCCCTATTTCGTGGAGCATAATGAAACAGACCGCAATGATGCTGTGGTTGAATTGTTCGGCCGGAAATCCGCCTGACAGCAAATTCAGCGGATCGTGCCGAATAGTCCTGTCCTGCAGACGCCGGTTCGCTCTTGTACTTACAATCCTCACCGCCGTGCTGTTGTACGGGTGTGCGGGTGCCGATACCGGGCGTCCGGTCGATGAGTCCGCATACACCGGCACGATAAAACTGGCCTGTATCGGCAACAGTATTACTTACGGCCACGGCATTGAGGACCGCGACAGGGACAGCTATCCCGCCCAGCTTGACCGGATGCTGTCCGACCGCTGGGAGGTACGGAACTTCGGCGTGAGCGGTGCCACATTGCTCAAAGAAGGCAACAAGCCCTACCGGGACGAGTCGATGTTTACCGCTGCGCTGGCTTTCGAGCCGGACGTTGTTGTCATCCAGCTCGGCACCAATGACTCCAAGCCGGTGAACTGGGATGTGCACAGCAACAGTTTCATCGAGGATTATCTCGCCCTGATCGAGCAATTCCGCGAACTCGATTCACATCCACGCATATGGATATGTCTGCCGGTTCCGGCCTACGACATGCGCTGGGACATCCGCAACGAGGTGATTGTGGATCAGATCATGCCCATGATCCGTGAAGTTGCCGACCGAGCGCACGTCCCGCTCATCGACATGTTCGTGCCTTTGAGCGGCCATGAGGACCTGTTTCCCGATGATATTCATCCGAATGTCGAGGGCGCCGGGATGATCGCCCGCGAGGTCCGGCGTGCCCTGGTTGGAACCTGAGCCGCCGTACGCTTGGTAATGACGCTCTCTCCCGAATTTCCTTCCATTTTGATTCCTAGTTGGCCGGAGTTTTGTGCGATGAGTTTTCCCGCTGGCAAAGTGATTCGGAGTGAAAATCCAATATCCTGTTATGTCTGTGTGTATTGAGGTTTGTATTTCTTATCCTCAACTCTTAAAAGTCCCTATTGTTTTATGAGCCGATTGTGCCGCTTTGTGTTGTCGGTAGAGGATAATATTTAAATGTGAGCATGCTCATTTTATTGTTGACAGAAGATTATTCTCCCTCTATATTATGAGCATGCTCACATATCAGGTGAAACCATGAGGATCACAGCCAAGGCTAAGGCGGAAAACCGGATGAAAATCCTGAGAGAAGCCGCCAATCTATTCAAAAAACATGGTTTCTCACAAACCACCACCCGCGACATCGCCCGGGCAACAGGGATTGCCACCGGAACTTTGTTCAACTACTTCGCGACCAAAGAGGATCTCGTCCTGGCCCTGGTCGATATCTGTTTTAAGGATGCTGAGGCGGAATTTCAACAGCGGCGACGCGGGAGAGAGACCGTGGATGAGCTGTTGTTCGCCCACGCGGCCGTCAGCCTGCGGCACTTGAGGGCGCATCGAGGCTATGCTGAGGATGTTCTCAGAACAGGCGCAGGCTCTTCCCGGAAGAACCGTGTGACGGGAGAGGCGGAGCGCATCCGCGTGACTCATCTTGATACGGTAAAACAGCTGATCGGAGTATCTGACGGGACATCTCCGGAGGGAGCTCAAAAGCTTTCGCCAACCGGCCTTGATCTGCACCTGTACTGGACTCTTTTTCTCGGAGTCCTGAACTTCTGGGCCGGCGATGAGTCCCCATATCAGGAAGAAACGCTGGCTCTACTGGATCAGTCAATGAAGCTTTTTGTCGAATCCCTGGAGGGGAGGCAAAAATCAAGTTTGGAGGTGAACGATGGACCGATCCCTGGCTGATCTGCTGGATGCACTGCCCAATGAAATCAGTGATACGGCGCGAGAGAAGGCGGAAAAATCACTCCGGAGCCTGGTTAAAGATCTGGAGCACAAGCCTGTACCGGCTGGACAACTGCGCCGTGCCTGGATTTTCGGCTCTGTGCAGGCCAAGATCGCAGCGGCGTACATGGCCAATTGGATCAGGACGGGTTTGAGCGAATCCGAAGAAAAAGAGCGCCGGCTCAGCGAGACGCGACTGAAGGCCGCACTGGAGCTACTTGGGGGAATGGGCTACCTGCGGGGCGCAATGATGAAGGTCGGACAACTCTTTGCAAACTATCCCGATATTGTGCCGGAAGAGTTTGCCAGCATCTTTGGCTACTTCCACTTTGAAGCACCGCCGATGCACTTCTCGCTGCTGCGCGAACTGGTTCGCGGCCAGCTGGGGGCGGATCCCGAAGACCTGTTTGATGATTTCGAGACAGAAGCCTTCGCCGCAGCATCCTTCGGGCAGGTCCACAGAGCCCGTATCAAGGGTTCCGGGGAGAAGGTGGCGGTCAAGATCCAGTATCCGGGGATCGCCCACACCATCCGCGATGACCTTCGCAACATGAAATCCCTGCTGCTGCCTCTGCGGTTGCGCGGTGACTGGGATAACCTCAGCGCCCAATACGACGAGATCCTGGGGATGGTTGAAAAGGAGACGGACTATGAGCAGGAGGCGGAAAACCTGCGAGTAGCCCGCTCAGCTTTTGGTGCGGATGAGGGAATTCTCGTGCCTGAAGTGTATTCAGATCTCTCGACCAAGCGGGTGCTGACGATGGAGTTCGTGGAAGGCATACACCTGAAGACATTCCTTGCATCCAACCCTTCACAGGAGATCCGCAATGCCTACGGGGAAAAGATCTGGCTCTCCTCCGTCCGGCTCTCCTCCCAAAAGCGCATGATCTATGCGGATCCGCATCCAGGTAACTATTTCTTCAGGCCGGATGGTGTTCTAGGCCTGGTAGATCTTGGCTGCTGCCGATATCTCTCCGACGAGGAAGTCTCCTACTGTGACGCAATGGAAAGGGCAAGCATCGAGCCTGCCGAGACGAGCCGTGAGAACATGATACTCGCCGTGGATCCCAGGCCCGGCCAGAAAGTGGCGGAGGACCAACTGGATCTGGTCAAACAGTTCAGCGACTGGTGCTGGGAGCCGATTCACCACCCGGGATGCTTCGATTTCAGCGATGCACACTATTTCCAGCGCGGGGTGGACATAATCAGGGAAGTGGTACGCCGCGGTTATCTTCGCTCCCGCCCTGTGAATAACTGGCAGCAACGCAGCTTCTTTGGCCTTCGAGCGATGCTCTACCGCCTCGGGGCGCATATCGACGCCGGCTCAATCTATAGGATGGAGACAACTGCCGCGGCTCAGGGTTTGGGCGAGGGGGACCGATGACTATCCTGGTGATTGCACTCGGCAGCGCGGGGGATGTTCACCCGAATGTTGGGCTGGCCTTGGCCCTGAAACGTCGGGGACACCGGGTCGTCCTGGTCACCAGCATAGTTTTTGCGCCTTTGGCACAGCTCGAAAACATCGAGATGCATAGTCTCGGTACGGAGCAGGAGTTCTACGACGCTGTCAGGGACCCGGACATCTGGCACCCTTATCGCGCCTTCTCCGTAGTGGCCAAGCGTCTCATACTCCCCATGATGAAGGA
>JARRLM010000105.1:0-6079 GCA_037386985.1 Acidobacteriota bacterium
CATCCTGGGTTATGCTCTCTATCAAATAGAGTCCGTCCACATAATCGCCTTCAACATATTTCCTGCCGTTGATAAAGACCAGGCGATCCGCCGGATCCTCTGCAAACATCAGTATGGTTATATTCATCCCTTGCATTGCTTCCTGTAACGCCGATGTTTGAGAAGGACTATCCCTTGTAAAGGGCAGAGAATCCTCAAGCCCGATATCGCCGGCGGATTCTTTTGGAAGTTGAAGGGTTTCATCGATGATGTTAGGAACATTGCTTGTAGTAATTTCGGTCTGCGTGGGTAGCTTAGCCGGGGGTGAAGGATTCAGCATTTCTTCATTTTGAATGCGCGCAATTCCCGGCGCCGCCTGATCTCCTGTATTCAGTCCCGCTGTTTCAGTCGTTGGAACAGGCGATTTATAGGAAGTCGTATTCTGGAGCTGCTTTTGTTGCCCAGAAGCGGAATCGGTTTTGTCGGGTTCCCGAAAATTGACACTACCGAGTGTTGGCGGCCCTGCTTCGTGCTCCTGCTCTGAAAAATCCGGCGAGCCTGGGACCGGAGGAGTGGGACGGGTCCAGAAGTACAGAAGAAATCCCATCCCAGCCGCCAATAGTATCATAACAGCGATGGGGGTTCCCCAAGAACGATTACGCGGTCTCTCATAAATATCGTGAACGGTTGTCAACGTAGGCACTTTTGCGATGCCTCGCTCCCGCTCAGCCTTTTTTAATGCGTCGAGTATGTAGGACATGGTTTACAGTCTCTCTCCTTTATATGGATAACGGGAGAGCAAGGGAATATTGGCTGTATCCCGGGCGACGGACAGGCGGATAAGTGTTTCGGGGCCGATACGCCCGTCCTCGACGAGCGACTGAGACTTCTGGAAACCCCGGATGCGTTGTTCGAGGGTATTGTCGAACAGGTTGGCAGCAGATGAAGGGGTCGTCCTCCCCTCGTATGTATCCAGTGTCTGACGAACCCATACTATCTGATCACCCTTCATGCCGAGAGGAAGGCTCAGTTCATTGAAAGGAGGTTTCCATATGAGAATAAACGAACCATCCCACATACGATCAATTTCCTGCAGCTGGAACGAATATTCCCGGTCTCCGATTACGAGAGTCGCAGCGTCGCCGTTCAATCCGATGAGGGTTGCATGCCGTTTTTCTCCATTTGGGAGCTGAATCCTGAGAATAGCGGGTATATTCAGCCTCCGGAGTTTCAGCCAGTCTCCGGTCATAAAGAGACACTCAAAACCATAGATGCGCCCAGCGCTACATCCTATTTCCGTGGGTTTTAAGCTGAGAGGGATTTTCCAGGCTGAGTAAAGGCTGTTGAAGCTTGAAACTAGGCTGTATTTTAGAGAAGGATCGTTGATAATCCTGGCAAATGGAACAGCTGACCGGGACTGAGTTTCTGTGGATCCGGCTTGAGGATAATTTGCGGAGTCTCTGGATGTCGGAGGAGCAGACCTAGTCTCGGAGACAGAATCTGCTGCCGGAGGTTCTATCCCTGTATTTCCGGCGCTGCGAAACCCTGGATTATCTTCATCGTATGATGATCCGAACAATGGATTGGATGGTTCGGAAACATTTGCAGCCGTCTCTTTCCCCGATTCTTCCTTCCGGGGATTCCCATTGTTGTACGGCTCTTCTATGCCCGTAGTTATCCTGCTAAGCCCTGATACCTTTACCGTAAAAATTTTGAACGTAATCGTTCCGATCAAAATGAAAAAAGCGGCAAGAAGGGCTATGTATACGAGGCGACGTCGCGTAATGCGAGGAGAAGCTTCCCGGATTTCCCTGCCTGCCCTGCGTACGATAGACGCGTTGATGCGTCTCTTGTTAAGCGTATAAGCCCCCAGTAGCGCTCGATCACAAAGTATGTTGATGAGACGCGGTACTCCACCTGTCAGTTTGTAAGTTTCCTTCAGCGCTTCTTTGCTGAAAACAGGATCGGTCAGACCGGCGATGAACAGTCTGTGTTGAATATAGGCATACGTCTCACGCCGGGATAGAGGAAGAAGGTGATAGCGCGCCGTAATGCGTTGGGCAAGCTGTCTGAGGCTCGGATCTTTCAGAAGAGTAAGAAGCTCCGGCTGTCCGATCAGAATGATTTGAAGCAGCTTTTCCTGTTCCGTCTCAAGGTTCGTCAGGAGCCGGATCTGTTCCAGCACGTCACGATGAAGATTCTGGGCTTCATCTATCACAAGAACCGTTCGGCGGCCCGCGGCATGAGTTTTGAGCAGGTGTTGGTTGAGTGCATCTACAAGGACTTTTATACTGTCCGTTCCTGCCGGGTAGGGTATGCGAAGCTCATCGCAAAAAGCAGCAAGTAATTCGACTACCGTCAGCCGCGGATTCAGAATTAATGCTATATCCGTTTCCGGAGGCAGCTGGCTGACCAGGCAACGGCAAAGGGTGGTTTTCCCGCATCCGATTTCGCCGGTTAGTTGAATGAAACCGCCCGGCTGCTGCACACCGAAAAGAAGATGCGCCAGCCCTTCACGATGCTGTTCACTCATGTACAGGTAGCGGGGATCCGGTGTCAGAGAAAATGGAGGTTCCTTCAATCTGAAAAAGTTCGTGTACATAGAAATCGGTCTCATTTCAAAAGTACTGCCCGTATTCCCCGACAGTCTGCCAAGCAGATTTAGGCTATGGTGAGAAATACAACGCCGTCGGGATGTTCAGAATATACCAGAGACATTCCTAATGTTTCATAAAAATTAAACTGTAAAATAACTACTATTGGTTTCGTAATTGCAGTGGTGTATATTCATTAGTAGGTAGACTTTGCACATTGTAGAAGTACTGATCTTCTGAATTGTTCCTGAAGAAAAAAGGAGAAAAATGGCGAACGGTATAAATATGTGAGGATGGATTGATGCGAGTTTCCCGGTTAACCCTCCTAGTAACCAGTATTGTGATGTGGGTGACATTGTCTCCCCTGACATTTGGGCAGTCGAGCAATTCCCCCGGGGAAGGTGAAAGTGAAAATGACGCGCCAATCAACGACTCCCCCAAAATTTACAAACCGGCACCGAAAAAAGAACCGCAGTATACGAAACCTCCTGAAACACCCATAGTCACAACCCCGATCATTATTCAAGGCACTGTAATCAGAGAGGATGGAAGTCCGCCTCCGTTCGGTACGGTCATCGAGCGCGATTGCGGCTACATAGTTGTCCAGGAAGTACTTGTGAACAGCAACGGCTCTTTCAGTTTCATAATCGGGGATCAAGACAGAGCGAGCGGACTGTTCGCGGATGCGAGTCAAAACTTTTTCTCGAATCGCGCGGAGATGGATGAGGATGAGTACGAATACAATCCTTCCAGGATCAGAGGCAAGATACTAAGGGAAAATTATCCGGAACATCTCCTGGGTTGCGTCCTGCTGGCAAATTACGCCGGGTATTATTCTACATACGCAAAGTTGGGGGTCGTACAGAAAACCGGATTGATTCAAGTCGGAACGATTATTCTATATCCGATGTCCAAAAGAACCGGAAAAGTCGTGAGTGTGACGAATTTGAAGGCGTCAAAGCCTGCCCGCGAGGCATTGGAAAAAGGGAAAAAAGCATTCAAACAGGATGAATATGATGCGGCCGAAAATTATTTCCAATCGGCATTGAGTATCTATCCCCAATATGCTGACGCCTGGATAGAACTGGGGTGGCTGTATCAGAAACAAAAAAACTATGAAGCAGCCCGGAAGGCTTACATCAAAGCATCAGACACAGACAAATTATTTGTGAATCCCTATATACGACTTGCTCAACTATCGGCAATAGAGCAAAAGTGGGAAGACGCCATGAAGTATTCCGATAAGGCTTTATCTTTAGATCCTGTTGCATTTCCGGAGGCATTGTTTCTGAAAGCATTGGCGCATTACAACCTAGATCAATTGGACCTGGCGGAACAGATCATTCGTCGTGGAATTAAGATAGATCTAAAAAACCAAATTCCCAAAATGTACCTGCTTCTGGCGAACATTTGCGCGAAAAAACAGGATCATTCTGAATCGATAGAGGCAATGCGACAATACTTGGCGATCAAGCCGGATGCTCCGGATGCGGACAACGTTCGTACTCTTATTAAGGAATATAAGAAAGTCGCCGATGCTGAGGTTAGAAAGGAAGCTGCAGATCGATAAATTCCGCTTTAACGGGAAACTTTTTCCCGAGGGCGATTCCTAAAGCCTTCACCCCGAACGATTCGGTCGCGTAATGACCTCCGAATATGACGTTGATGCCGCAGTCTTTTGCCAGGTTGTATCCTGCAAGAGTCGCTTCCCCTGTAAGGTATGCATCAATGTTCAGTCGATGTGCTTCCTCGGTCCACTCGGATCCGCCGCCGGAAACAATCCCGATTGTTTTGACGGTTTTTCCCCCGAACTCCAGGCTTTGTATAGAATTTCCCAGTATCTTTTCGACGCGTTTTTTGAACAGCGAATATTTCTGGGCGCGCGGCAACGAGCCATAATACCCGATCAGCTTTCCTCTATAGTTGCCGAATGGTTTCTTTCGTTTTAAACCGACCGCTTTGCTGAGCAGGGCATTATTCCCCAGTTGAGAATGGGCATCAAGCGGGATATGGCATGCATACAGCGCTATGTCGTGTTTAAGCAGAAAAGCCAGGCGACGGTAATTCAATCCCGTAATTTGTTTCAGGGAATCCCCCCAACTGATTCCATGATGGCAGATAAGAAGATCTGCATGCCGTTTCAGGGACTGTTCGAAAAATTCCATGGACGCGTCGACGCCACAGCATACTTTCTTCACATGACCGCTGTTTTCAACCTGCAGGCCGTTGTGTGACGAGTCCTGATATTCTTCGATACGCATTTCCCGGTTGAGGAATTCAACTATGTCATTCAGTTCCGCCATACCCGTATTCTCACATTAAAGGGTTGCGCGTTTGCGCATTATCCATAGAAACAGAGCCGTTATTGTGAACATACACAGACCGTAAATGGCCGGCAGGGTTGTGAAGTCAGGACGTTGAAGGTAGGTGCCGGCTACCAAAAACGACATTGCGACGTTTTGGACGCCAATTTCAACCGAGATGGTCACTCCCTGTTTTTTATTCAGAGAAAAGAAGCGGGAAAGAAGGTAGCCGAGCCCCATGGTAACGCAGACGAGTAACAGGGATGCGACTACTATCAGCCCAAGTTGTTCGGCCAGAAGGTTTATATTCAGCACGGTTCCATGAGTAATCATGACAATGAGTAGAACAATGGTTACCCATCTGCAGCCGGACTCAATCCGGGCTTTCACTCTCGGCAGGTAGTGGTAGAGCGCCATTCCGATGGATACCGGCAGTACCGTTACCTGGAACAAATTCTTCATTGTTTCCAACAAGGGCAACCGCAGGTCCGTTGACATACCGAACACGTAGACAAGACCGTAAGAAACGATCAGGGGCAAAGTAAAGACCGTAATAAGGCTGGCGGTTGCCGTCAGGGTGATCGACAGCGCCACGTCCGCGCGTACGGCGTATACAATGCCGTTGGACGTGACTCCGCCGGGACAGGCTGAAAGAATGATGAGGCCGATCGCCGCTTCAGGAGGTAGTGGCGTCGCAGTAACGATGAGAAACGCGACGACGGGAAGGAATAAGAGTTGGCCAACCAACCCAAGGCCGACAGCTTTTGGTTCCGTGAAAATACTGATAAAATCTTTTACTTTAAGCGTCAGCCCCATCGAAAACATCATGATTGACAACGCGACAGGGTACAAGAGATCCGGTCCGAAACTTTTTATGTCCATTTCAAAATTTTATCCGCCATGATGTTTTTATTGACGTTGCTTCCTGAGATAAGCTGGCGATCAACGGATACCATAACCTGTCTGAATATGGGGACACAACATCAATTTTTTATCTTCGTTTAAAAGACATGCACATTCGGAATCGGTATCGCTATCGGGGTCGATATCGAAACCGACTGCGATTCCAATTGCAATACCGACCCCGATAATGCTGTTCGTGCCGCTTTGAGCGGCTGACATAATCGAGCCTCCCGCTTCGCCGGAGGTCCCGTGACTCTTCAGTGGAGCCGCCTTACAGTAGCTGAATTTTCATGTTCAATT
>JARRLM010000106.1:0-6073 GCA_037386985.1 Acidobacteriota bacterium
TGTAGAGGGAATTGATACAGGTGCATGTAATATCTCGATAATATCTGGACACCCATTGTCTATAGAACGGAAATAACACCTACACATATCTCCGGGACCGGCTGCTTTGTTGGGAACAATGGGTGTCCGCGTTTTCCTTCAGCGTTTCCCTCCAGGTTTCCCTACATTGCTCCCCGACCCACCGGGACCGCTTTCCTCCCTCCGATCGAACCTCTATCAGTGGTCAAACATGGACGACTGCGTCAGCAGCGAGCTTCCATCGGCTTTGGAATTACGTTTTAGGTCAGAAGGATGAAAGTCTGTTTTAAAGTGGTGAAATCTCGGCATGAAAACTCTTAGTGAATGGAGTCATGCAGAATACCTCCAGGCCGGTTTCGCGGATGAACCTTATCGACAAATAATGTTGAACAGGCTTTATGGAGGTGATTTTTACAGGGACAAAGAAATATGCAATCCGGAAAAACTACTTCTTTAATTCAGTAGGAGGAGGAAAAGTCGCTTCTCCCGTATTCCGAATCAGCACATGATAAATCTTGCCGGGTTGCAGCTTCTGGGAAATGGCCTGTCCGTGCATGGCCTTTACCTGTTTCTCTTCAGCCAGCCTTTCGTCATTGCCGACTTTCCAGAATTGTCGCCATAAGTCTTTCTCCCAGTCGGTTTGGGCTTGCTCAGCGGCATATATTTCCGGAGCCTTTCCAGGCTCGTCCAGGGGATAGCCTTCATCCGGCATAACCTTGTTGGTGAAGATGCGCTGAAAAAATACCAGTGCTTTGCCGCGCAGCGGATCTCCTTCTTTCACAAAATGATCTTCGAATTTTATGACCAGAAAATCAACATAGACCTGGTCGCCCGGCAGGTCGAAAACCCTTTCTTTGCCTATAGGCGTGCCGTCGGGCCTTACTTCCGTAAAGCGGATTATATTGATAACCGCTCCGTCCATCCCAGTGCGCTGCTCCAGGACCTGGATTTGTGCCCGTCGTTCCTCGTGCTGCAACAGGCGAAGATATGCATTCAACCGCTGGTTTTCCGCTTCCAGCTCGCCAATGCGTTCATCCTTCTCCCGCAGTTTGGCTTCCATTTCCAGCCGGTCCTTCACTACCAATTGATATGAAAGATAAACAGCACTGGAACCGACTGCGACGAAAATGAGTAAATAAACAAATACCTTCAGCGATATGACTCTGCCTCCAGCCATCTGTGCTCCTCTCTGATCCGGGGTGGGTTTCTTCTCCAAAACCTTTGTCTTTAGTAATTCATTTTAGCGTAGTCTGATTGCTACGGGAATCAATTCTTGCCTTTATGGATGCGACCTTTCGAAATCGACCGCAAAATAACGCACCTTCCGCACCCTATACGCACCCAAAAGTTTCCTTAAGAAGCACCCAGAAATTGAATCTTAAATTATTCCGAAGCTTGAAATTTCCGAGGTATGGGGGTGGGTAGCGGGACTCGGCAGGGGGGGCTGATAATTGCGCGGGGCATAAATATTATTCCAGTTTGGCTCAGGCTGTTATTGACAAATCGTCGCTTCATAAACAGGATGACATTAGAACTCAAACCGAAGCAGCGTAATTACATTTGTGCGCAACATGTATTTCAGGCGATTATCCTGTTCCGTTCAATAAGAATTCAGGCTGCCGGAAATACCAGTTTGAAGATTCCGCTGTGGGCGGGTATTCCTAAGCAGCTCTTTTAAAGTTCCGCACAAACGACCTTTACGAATTTCCCTTTCTCCAGATGATAATGAATGAACTGCGGAATCACGGCTTTCTGTCCGACAGCAAGCGGCTTGAGCTTCGGATAGTCCGAGGCGGCTACGGCCTCGGGCGATAATTCCTTCACTCCCTGAATCTGCACTCTGACTTCAAGGGCGACCGTATTTGCATCAGAAACAAAACGGTCCACGATCACACTTTCTTTAATATAGGCATGAAGGAAATTATAGAACTTCATTACCGATTCCCGGGTTTTAAGCGAACCGCCGACATGTATCATTTCGAAGTCGTCGGCGAAATAATCTAGAAATCCCTCGTAATCCCTACGGTTGAATTTTCCCAGGTACACATCAAATTCTTCACGATTCATATATGCCTCTCTGTTCCAGAATATTTTGCCTATCCCCTATATGGCTCGGCCAATTCGTGAGCCGTCCCCAATAGCGTCAATTATCAGGGCAGAGTTCCCACAGTCGCCAATCTGATAAATTTCAGGGGCTGTCCCCTCCAGGCTTTTGACGAACTCAGTATCCGGCTGCATAGGCAAAGCGGGAACTATGGAATCCGCCGCCAGGATCTTTTTCACTCCTTCTTTGGTAGTGATTGTCAGCCCCTTATCTGTTATCTCCTCATACTTCACCCTGGACAACAAGGGCACTCCCTTTTGCTCCAGCCACCAAAAAAGGCGCAGCTTATAAAACTCAACCAGTCCATCCCCCATTTTCTCGGCTGTGTCCACAACAGTAACCTTTCGACCACGCTTCACCAGAAATGCGGCCAACTGGAGGGCCTGTATGGCGCCACCCATAATGACGACCTTTTTACCGATGGGCAGCCAGAATTTCGTGGCCCATGCCAGCAGACGGGGACCTGCGAACCTCAAATAGGTCTTCAGCCGGCGGTTCAGATCGGCAGCCCGGACCACATTGCCTGAATCGATTCCGGGTATTTCCGGAACGGAATACAGCCCTCCCGTTGCCAGTATGAGCACATCCGGCTTCACCTGCTCAACAAGCGCTTTATTCACCTCTTTGTCAAGATGGATCTTGACACCCGGCCTGGTTATTTGTGTCTTGAGATAGCGAACCAGGTCTGGAAGGTCTTCAATTTCAAGCCCCTTAATCGTGGCCGCCACGGGCACGGATCCTCCCAGTTGATGTTCTTTCTCATACAGCGCCACTTCATGTCCTCTTAAAGCCGCTACCCTTGCCGCCTCCATTCCCGCCGGTCCGCCGCCGACCACCATAACCTTTTTCTTCTTAACCGCCGGTTTGATTTCGTATTCCCGTTCTCTTGTCAGGGAAGCATTGACGCGGCAGCATGATCTCCCCGGCATAGGGTGCGAATGTATTCTGTCGAGACAGGAGAGACAGCGTGTGCACGGGGCAATATCCTCCAGTCTTCCCGCGGCAACCTTGTTGGGGAGTTCCGGGTCGGCTAACAGGCGCCGGGTCATACCGATAAAATCCGCTTTACCCTGTCGGAGGATTTTCTCTGCCAGTTCGGCATGGATGCCGCCGGTGGCAATCACCGGTATGGAAACCGCCTTCTTGACGGATGCGACCAGGGGCACCCAGAATCCGGCCCCGTGACCGCTTCCATCAAGTCCTTCCGGCAAGGGAACCGGCACCTCCGGATAACAGACCGTATCGGGCCAGTTCATTAATTTATAGATTGGACCTAAACCATCGGCTTTGGGATGAAGATTATCGGCGCCGGCAGCTTCAAAGATTCGCCCGAATTCCCGACCCTCCTCGGGAGTTATGCCGTCGTCTATCCCATATTCGGCGGCATTATAATGGACGCCGACGGGGAAATCTTTCCCCAGACGTCGCTTTATTTCCTGTATGATTTCAACAATAAACCGGGCCCGGTTTTCCAGGCTTTGAGGGCCGTATTTGTCGGAGCGCTTATTCCAGTGACGCGACATAAAAGTATTGCCCAGGTGCTGCGTAGCACAATGTACCTCCAGATGGTCCACCCCGGCCTTCTTGTAACGCTCCGCCGCACTAACGAACTTTTCCTGAATTTCTTCAATATCGGCAACGGTTGCCTCAACGGTTTCATCACTCCAGTGTTTTTCATACACTTCCACTCTCATCACCGAAGCAGCTACGGGTGGGCGTCCGGAAAACGACGTGGGGCACCAGGGTCCGGCATGCATCATCTGCACCGATAACCTGCAATCATGTTTGTGGACGGCATCCGCCAGTTTACGGAAGCCCGGAATGTATTCGTCAGAGTCAATGCGCAACCCATCGGGCATCCTTGCGCCTAAAGGATAATCAACGTAGGCGTCCCAGAGAATAACCATGCCCGCGCCGCCCCTGGCCACTGCGTCCACGTAGTCGATGGTTCTCTGGTTCATGCAGGCATCGTGGGGGTCATGGGTGTTCATTTCTGCAGCAGTCTTTATGATCCGGTTTTTAATCCGCATCTTTCCTATATAAAAAGGTGAAAGTAGCTTTTCAAACTGCGCCTTCCCGCTCATTATCACTCCCAGGTTTTAGCTTTGTTCCCAACACTATTTTGAAAAAACAGGGACGCCATTTAGATTCCGTTGATACCAACACCGGGAAAGTATAGATTAAGATATAATATGCATTATCTATTAATCCTGATAACCTTGCACTCAGGAACAGAGATATTATCAGATATGCCGAAAAAGAATTAATGATTAAATAAAATGGGAACTAGTCCCTAAACCAGCGTGATTTATTAAAGAGATCTAGAAAAAAGGCCTGAAATGTGCATCGCTATTGGTTATAATAGGAATTTGCGTATAACCGATACAACCGAAAGGAGCACATTTCAGGTGAATAAAAGAGACCACAAAATATACCTCCGTGACAAGCAAAATCTGAACATCCGGCTGGAAAGAAAGCAGTATGCAGATCAGCCCAAGTCCATGTTCAAAGATTCCAACATTCGCTATGAGATAGCAGAAAGAGTCCGGGCAATCGGTTCCGGCGGAATCGGCGCCATGCACAAGCTTACATGTAAACTGAGATTGGACAGAGAGATAAACAAAAACCTCGTGCTTCTGGAGCGTCATGTGCCCTATTGGGAATCGGACCATGTGCTCAACATAGCTTACAACGTCCTCAATGGAGGCACCTGCCTGGAAGATATCGAGTTGTTGCGTAATGACGAAACATACATGAACGCCCTCGATGCCGACAGGATACCGGATCCGACCACGGCGGGAGATTTTCTGCGCCGGTTCGATGAAACCTGGATTTTCGCTCTTCAGGAAACTTTCAACGATATTCGTGAGAAAGTCTGGACGTTGCAGAACGCCTCCTTTCGGAAGGAAGCCATTATAGATGTCGACGGAACCATTGCTTCGACCACAGGCGAGTGCAAGGAAGGCATGGACATATCCTACAAGGGGATCTGGGGATATGCCCCTCTGATCTTGACTCTGGCCAATACCAATGAGGTGCTTTATCTCGTGAACCGCCCAGGCAGCCGTCCATCCTCGGATGGAGCTGCGGAATGGATGGACTTGGCGATTGACCGGGTTTCTCCGGTTTTCAAAAAGGTATGGCTTCGTGGAGATACGGATTTTTCTCTTACTCACAACTTCGACCGTTGGGACGAGCAGGTCAGTTTTGTCTTTGGTTATGACGCCAAAGAGAATCTTGTTAAAAAAGCCGACAGCCTGCCGGAATGCAGCTGGAAGAGGCTTCAAAGGCCTCGACGCTATGAAGTTAAGACCGAACCGCGGCAGCGTCCTGAAAACGTTAAGGATCGGGTTGTAAAAGAAAGGGAGTTTGAAAGCATCCGTCTCCAGAGCGAACAGGTCGCCGAATTCGACTATAGCCCGACCTATTGCAGGAAAACATACCGGATGGTGGTTGTACGGAAAAACCTCACTGTTGAAAAAGGCGATCTCCGGTTGTTCGACGACATAAGGTACTTTTTCTTCATTACCAACGACCGGGAGATGTCGCCGCAGGACATCGCCCTGTTCGCCAATGACCGCTGCAACCAGGAAAACGTTATCGCCCAGCTTAAAAACGGAGTCAATGCACTCAGGATGCTGTCGGATGGTTTGGTATCGAACTGGGCTTATATGGTCATTGCCGCCTTGGCTTGGAACCTGAAGGCCTGGTACGGTTTGGTGACCCTCGCTCCTATAGTGCGCCGCGATATCCTGCGAATGGAATTCAAACGCTTTTTGGCAAGCTATATTCGGATTCCGTGCCAGATTGTGGCGACCGGTCGCCGTTTGGTTTTCAGGATATTGACTTACAGCCGGCATTTGGAAACGTTTCTGGAAACATTTGATCGCATTCGAAAACTCAAGTTTGCCTGACATTCCGGCATCCGGGACAGCCCAACCTGGATGCTTC
>JARRLM010000107.1:0-7111 GCA_037386985.1 Acidobacteriota bacterium
GAACTTTATTCCTATCACTTTGCGGGATATTGCAGCCATCGTGTATGTACTGCTCGTGGAATGGAGTTCGTTGCCCGGTATTCCATTACTGTTGCGGGCCATCCCGAAAGCCCGGGCGGCACGCCGAACCCTGAGAAACCAGCGCCGGAGGTCTCCCCGCGAAATCCGCAGGTGGTTTTCCGGACTCCGGTCGACCTCTTTGTAAGAGCTCCAGGCTATGACCCTGAACCCGCGTTTCCGGCAAAGCTCCGGTCCGGCAGACTCAACCATACACCCGCTCCGCCGATCCATTCATGATTGAACCCATTCGGCGATACGGCTGACGCCTTCAATGATTCTGGGGCAATGGTGCACGGTAAAATCATCCGGCAGAGGCTTGTCCAGGGGTATGTTCTCACTAGCGAGCAGAGCCGCCGCTCCGTCGAAGTCTACATAGGACAGGCGGGCTGAATATTCCGATCTCGACCGGGCGAACTCGTTGCCCGCCAGTATGGCAACGCCGGTTTCTTCCAGCAGACGGTCGCATAAATCATGGCCGCTATGGATGCCGCGGGAAACCAGCTTATCAGCAAACGGGGAAAAATCCAGGAACAGATAGAATCCACCTTTCGGAGATATGAGCCTTATGCCTGCGTTGTCAAGAATTTCATAGGATTGCTTGCCCAATAGGGCAAGTATACGACGGATATGCGACAGGTAATGTTCGATTTCCAGGCCCCCTAAAAACGCCTTTATTGCCCCGTACTGGATGGGAGCACTGACGGACGTATAGGTTTCACTCGCAACCGTGGCCATTGCATTCATCAGCCAGGAAAGATCCGGGGGGAACGCAAAAGTTCCCAACCGCCAGCCGCCCGCACCGCACCATTTCGAGATGCCGGAGCTAATGATTGTTCCTTCCGGGTAATACCGGGAAATGGAAATATGCCCACCTTCGACATGGAGCTGACCGTAAATTTCATCGGATAATATGATCACATTGTACTTCCTTGCAATTTCGGATAGCCCCTTCAGCTCCTCGCCGGTGTAGGTGCCGCCGGTGGGATTATTGGGATAATTAAGCACCAGGAGCTGGTCCAGCTGTTCTGCCGTTAGCTTCCATCCGTTTTCCCACAAGCAATGGATCAGGCTGTTATTACGCCCGATGATCTTCGCCTGAGGGAGATACGACACCCAGCAGGGAGTGGGAAGAATGATCTCCCCATAGAAGGCCAATTGCAGGATGAACATCAGCTCTTTGGATCCCGGGCCGATCATGATGCGTTCGACGTAAGCATTCAACATGTCCTTTTTTCGGTGGAAAAACGCGACGGCTTCGCGCAGTTCCGTCAAACCTTTTACGGGAAGATACTCCTTTTCGGGAGCGGCGAGACGCAAAGCTTCCACCATCGGACGAGGGACGGGAAAAGGCGACTGTCCGAGGCCGAAGTCAAAGACTTCTCGTCCTTCAGTACGTAGTTGCCTGCATTTCCCCTTTATTCCCAGAGTGGCTGAAATCCCTAATCCTCTGACATTCATATTCAGGCTGACCTGTTTGACCATTTCCACTCCGATAAGGACCCAAAATTTTTATAGAACCGAAAAGTAAAATGCGTGAATACCATCCAGAGAAAAGAGTTCTTTGATTCTGCTTATGGCCCGTATTCAAAAATCTCCGTACCATGAACAAGAGAGAGCCTGTTCCCGGTGTCTGAATTTTCCGTTCTGCCCACAACACGCGCATCGACATTGAAGCTCCCCGCCACATCGATGACGACATCTGCCTGATCCGGTTCAGTGTAAACCTCCATGCGGTGGCCCATGTTGAAAACCTTGTACATCTCCTTCCATTCGGTGTTGGACACTTGCTGGATGGCTTTAAAAACTGCGGGGGGCGGGAACAGGTTATCCTTGATGAAGTGCAGGTTTTCACCGAATTTCAGGCACTTGGTCTGTGCGCCGCCCGAACAGTGAACCAGCCCCTTTATCAGCCCAGGGAATTGTTCCAGCAATCGGTAGATAATGGGGGCGTATGTTCGGGTCGGGCTGAGGATGGCTTCACCCACCGTCAGACTGGATTCAGGCAGGGGATCTTCCAGCCTGTACGGGCCGCAATACACCAGGTTCTCCGAAACGTTGGGATCGAAGGATTCCGGGTATTTCTCGGCATAGTAGCGGCTTAGCAGATCGTGCCTGGCACTGGTCAGGCCGTTGCTTCCGATACCGCTGTTTTCCGCAGTTTCGTAGTTGGCCCGCCCCGTCGATGACAGCCCAACGATTGCAAGCCCCGGCTGTATGAGGTCGCCCGTAATGACATGCTTCTTTTTCATGACGGACACGGCGCAGCTGTCGACGACGATCGTCCCGGTCGAATCCCCCACATCGGCCGTTTCCCCGCCGCCACTGTAAATATTGACGCCTACTTCCCGGAGACTGCGGATGAAATTCTCACTCCCCTCTATCAGGGCGGCAACAATCTCGCCCGGGCAGTTGAGGGCGTTCCGGTTGATGATGTTGGAAATTATAATCCGGCCTTTCACCCCCACACATAACAGGTCATCGAGGTTCATCACGATGGAATCCTGTGAAATGCCTTGGAAAACGGAAACGTCCCCGGTTTCCTTGTAGTACAAGTAGGCGATAATGGACTTGGTGCCGCAGCCGTCGGCATGCATGACATTGCACTGATCGGGATTGCCGGTCAGGAAATCTTCCGTGATTTTGCAGAAGGCGTTTGCGAACAGCCCATGGTCGAGTTTTTCCACGACCGAATGGACTTCTGTCTTGTCCGACGAGACGCCTCGCGCCTGATAGCGGCCTGCACCGGCGTCACTGCCCGTTACGATGAAACCGCTCCGGTCCAGGGCCTGCACCAGCCCCCGGAATTCAAGCTGACGCATGGCCTTGGCGACCGTATTAGCGGCAAGACCGCATTCCTCCGCCAGCCGGCGAATACTCGGCATCCTCTCACCCGTCTTGAGCTCATGGGTATTGATGAGGAAATGGATCTGGTCCACAAGCTGTTGAAATGCGGGCGTGTTACTGTCCTGATCGATTTTTATTCTCATAGAACGACTCACTTACAGAAGCCATCTGTATCACTGTTATAATACAGATCCTATCCAAACAGGGCAAGAACATTCTGTTTGGATAGCAGGAGGGACTTGTGATGTTCGACCGACTTTCAATTTAATGGATGACAGCAACCTCTCACTAAAGGCTTTACTGTCGTCAATCATCCCGGAACATTCAGCTTACCTGTGCCTCATCGGAAGCGCGGAAGGGGACCGGAAGCGGCGAGCGGACATGCAGATCCCTCTGTGGATAGGGTATCTCAACGCCATAGTGGCGGAATTTCCTGACGATGTCGCAGTTGATACTGGAACGAACACGGTAATAATCATACGGGTCCTTGAGCCAGGCGCGCAGTTTTAAATTCCAGGATGAATCTCCAAACTCATTAAAAAGAACCTCCGGTTTCGGATCATCCATAATATTGACGTTTTCTTTCCCGACCTCATAAAGTGCATTTATTACAGTATCCAGATCTGAATTGTACGAAACCCCTACCGGCACATCGAGTCGAACCTTCGGGTCCCCGTGCGACCAGTTAACGACCTGGGAAGAAATAAACTCCGAGTTCGGCACAATAATTGTTATGTTATTCAGGGATCGGATGGTGGTCGATCGCATATTAATGGCGACAACGTCACCCTCGGTGTCTCCAACCGTAACTCTGTCGCCTATTCTGATCGGCCGCTCAAATAGAAGGATCACGCCAGAAACAAAATTAGAAGTGATGTTCTGCAGCCCAAAACCGATACCTACAGACAAAAAGCCGAAGATCACTGCGAGCCCGCTTAAATTCAGACCAATGAATTGGAAAGCGACAACGGTACCGGTGACCATTATTAAATAATGCGTAATTCTGGAAAAAGCAAAGTGCAGTCCTTTTTCAACCTTCAAGCCTTCCAATAACCTGTCCAATATCCATTTTCTGATAAATCTTGAGATTATCCAAAATCCTATTATAACCGTCAGAAACCAGATAATGCTGGACACTGTTACCTGGGTTTGGTTTATAGTGAACAGATAGAGCTTCATGAAACCCTTCAATTTTTCCACCATAGTGCTTAATTCAATATTCATCACCCCTCCCTGAGAAATTGAATCACCTATATATGATCTTATAATAGCGATTGTTACAGATCCACATTGGACAGGCGGGCAGAAATAAGGTCATCCGCATTTCTCACGATGGTTTTAACCGCTTCGCATATAAAGTCGCTTCGCTTAAGTCATAGGACCTCCAGCTGATCCGGAGGCTTGATCCTGTGAGTCGCTTGATGCAACACAATAAGCATTATCGGGGTCGGTATCGGTATCGCAGTCGGAATCGATATCGACCCCGATCCCGATTCCGAATGTGCATGGGGGAAACGACATGATCCTCAACACAGTCGAAGATCGGCATATGCGTTGAGATCCAGATCCAGGGAAGGATACCGATTGAAATGGTATGTTCCCGCTGCAGCTATCATGGCGGCATTATCCGTTGTCAGAACCGGGCTTGGGTAGTAAACAGGGACAGGAACTGCTCCTTCCCGGGATATTCTTTTCTCCTCAAATGTAAGCTTGAACGCTTTCCGCAGGTGAGTATTGCAGGCTACACCGCCAACCAGAAGAATGGAACGGGGATGCAGACGATCTTCGGCTTTTTTGGTCTGAGACACGAGAGTGCTGACAATGGCCTGTTGATAGCTCGTAACCAGGTCGAGAATTCTCCTGGATATTTTTCCCCCGGAGCGGCGCGGTTTGATCCCGTTGTCCCGGATATGGCGCAGTGCAGCCGTCTTGAACCCGCTGAAGCTGAAATCCAGGCTGCCATCGCTGATTTTGGGAATTGAGAACGCAAAGCGGTCCGGAGCGCCCTCTTCTGCAAGGCGATCGATAATCGGTCCACCGGGGTAACCCAGCCCCAGAAACTTCGACAGCTTGTCCAGCGCCTCTCCTGCTGCGTCATCCCTCGCCCTCCCCACGGATTCGTAACGGCCCGGCTCAGGGGCAAAAATCAGCGACGTATGCCCGCCTGATACGACGAGGGCGAGAAGGGGGTATTCGATTTCCGGATTCTCTATGAATGCGGAATAGATATGACCCTCGACATGGTTCACCGGAACCAGGGGTTTCTTTTTTGAAAAAGCCATGGCCTTGGCAAATGAAACCCCTACAAGCAGGGATCCGATCAGTCCCGGCCCCTGGGTGACGGCAATTCCGTCTATATCGTCATATCCCTTGTCGGCGTCGAGGAAAGCCTGGCGTACCACATACCCGATATTTCGCAGATGTTCACGGCTGGCAAGCTCCGGAACTACACCGCCGAAGCTGCGGTGGGTTTTCACCTGTGAAGCCACAATGTTTGAAAGCACAGTGCGGCCGTTTTCTACAAGAGCAGCCGCTGTTTCATCGCATGAAGATTCAATTCCCAGAATCAACATCATTCTATCCAGTTAACCGTCATTGGTCTAAAATCCCAACGCCCATTGGGTGGGCGCTTTAGAAGCCAGGAGTCAGGAGCCGGAAGCAGGCATTCCACAGTCTCCCATACAACCTGATCCACAGAGTTCGTGCCAAGAATAAGATTTCCAAGGCTTTCCGGATTTTGATCGATGCTCAAAATAAAACGATTCGACTGAAAACATGAAAAATGCAAGTGTAGCGCACTTTGGAATGGATTCAGAGCGCAACCTGCTCCGGAATCCCGGATTTCTTCTTCTACCCGCTTTCGGCGCTTCTAAATCGAGCTGAAGTACGCTAGACTCACTCATTTTCGAGGTATGCCATGATACAAACAATCGAATGGACGGAAGCCGGCGTCGTCATGCTGGATCAACGCATCCTCCCCGGCGAGGAAACCTATCTGACATTCACCGACTATCGCGATGTAGCGGACGCCATTCGCTCGTTGGTCATCCGGGGAGCCCCGGCAATCGGAGTTGCGGCCGCAATGGGTATAGCGCTGGGCGTCAAAAACTCAAATGCCTCAACGGGTGAAGATCTTGACACCGAATTCAAAACAATATGTGACACCATGGCCGGAACCCGCCCCACAGCCGTGAATCTATTCTGGGCGGTCGAAAGAATGAAATCCGTTTACGACCGGTCGAAGAATCGGGGTGTGGAATCCATCCGCCGGGAGCTTATCCGTGAAGCACAAAGCATGCACAGTGAGGACATTGAAGCCAACAAGGCAATGGGGCGTTTCGGACAGGAGCTTCTCCCGGCCGAAGGGTGCATTCTGACCCATTGCAATGCGGGAGCACTTGCAACCGCGGGATTTGGAACCGCCCTCGGCGTTATTCGCGCAGCCGTGGAAGCTGGAAAGAACATACACGTATTCGCGGACGAAACCCGCCCGTTTCTGCAGGGAGCCCGACTCACTGCCTGGGAACTTGCCCATGACAACATTCCGGTTACAGTCATCACGGACAACATGGCCGGGTATTTCATGAAAAAGGGAAGAATCGACGGGATCATAGTCGGAGCGGACCGGATCGCGGCCAACGGCGATGTTGCAAACAAGATCGGAACATATTCCGTAGCAGTCCTGGCCAAGGAACATGGAATCCCATTCTGGGTCGCGGCGCCGGTGTCAACCATAGACCTGCAAATGCCCGATGGCGAGGGTATTGAAATCGAGCAGCGAAATCCGGAGGAGGTTCGCAGGATAGGTGGAACCGTGATCACACCGGAAAATGTACCCGTAGCCCACCCGGCATTCGACGTGACTCCTGCCCGGTATATTCATGCGATTATTACGGACCACGGAGTAGCGCGCCCTCCCTATAAAAAATCAATCCGGCTGCTGTTTCAAAAGGCGGGTATGTAGGGGCGAAGGCGTAAGGTTCGCCTTTACGTTTTGCCCGACTCGATCCCGACTATGTCCATCAGCCTTACCATATCCAGATAGGTTTCAAAGTGCTCCGCCAGAAGGTCGTACTGCCGTTCCTTGTAAGCTCTTTCATGCTCTACCGGGAACTCGTCCGTCTCAAAATCACATTCCGGTTTCAGGGTACGAAGAAAGGAATGCCGTGAGAGGGGATGATCGAAAAGCCCGTGAAAATAGGTACCC
>JARRLM010000108.1:0-10866 GCA_037386985.1 Acidobacteriota bacterium
GCCAGAGGCGGCGGCTTATCGGAGGGAGTTAGGATATAACGGATTTCACTACTTCTAAATGGCTGATAATAAAGCATTTAGAATTTTGTGAAACCCTCTGAATAATCCGGGCTAGATCATTGAAATTCTGTTGATAACTTTCCGATATTGTGGATGAATCCTAGCTTTCGCTTTTAAAGCACCTGCTCCGGTTTGTATTCAGAACGGATGAATCCAAGGTCGTGCACGAAGGCATTCGGAGGCCCCATAGGTTTTTTTGGAAGCAAATATCGAGCACTTCTATCAAGAATCATCCGGAACTGATTACGAGTGGCAGATCCGGCATCGCAACCTGAAGGATTTCGTGTGAAGGCTTTTCCAGCCGGAACTGGACTGAGCTTATTTATTCAAACTTTACCCAATCAATCTCCACGTTTTTTGCGTCCTTAAGAATCAGAAACAGGTTATGGACTCCGGCAGGGCTTTGCGCGAGTTTTGCATTGGATATGCGCCAGTCTGTGACGTTCGGGATTTCAACTTGAGCGACCAGCGGCCCGTCTATTCTATCGATCCTGATTTCAAAGTTTCCGCCTTTTGAAGATATCGCGTTGACAATGACAGCGCTTAACGTTTCGTTCCCGAAGTCGACTTTATTGTATCGTATCCATGCATCCCGGGCCGTCAATATCGCTTTCCATCCCAATCGTTTCTGTTCAGCATCAACGAATGCCAGCGATACACCTTCCGGGCTGACGGCACTGTACCTGTCGATTTGAATTTCCTTGAGGGCGCTGGAGATACCGACTCCGCGATGGGTCGGAACAACCTTCCGGATTGTACCGTCCTCGTTGAAGAATAAATAATCCGCCTTCATGGCGCGGTTCTTGTCAAAGTCGGGGGACAGGTCTTTGTCATGATAAAACAGATACCATTGGCCTTTGTACTCCACAATGGAATGGTGGTTGGTCCAGCAGCCGCTGGCAGACTGGTCCATAATTACTCCCTTGGGCTCAAACGGTCCCATCGGACTGCTGCCGGTTGCATATTCGAGTCTTTCGGCACCGTCCACTTCATGGGGATACGTCAAGTAATAAATACCATTGCGCTCGAAAACAAAGGGACCTTCCACGAGACCTTCTGTGGGAAGATTGGGAATTTTGAGTACATCGGAATCAAGTTCCACCATATTGTCTTTCAGCTTGGCCGCAAAGATTGCATTCAATGAATAGTAAATATACGGTGTGCCGTCTTTATCGATAAGCACACAAGGATCTATTCCACGCACGCCGTTTATGGGTTGTTCCTCCGGCTTGAATGGACCGTACGGTTTGTCCGCTACGGCAACTCCGATCCTGCCCCCTGTAGGAAAATAGAAATAATACTTACCGTTTCTGAAAACACAGTCGGGTGCCCACATGTCGAAGGATTCGCGGCCGAGCCATGGAACATCGGTCTGGTTTAAAATGACCCCGTGGTCCGTCCAGTCCGTCAGGTTTTCAGAAGATGAGAGGGGTAAACATAAATTATTCCTTCAAATACTCGCGCGGTCGGATCAGCGGTGAATTGGTCCATGACCAGGGGATTTTGAGCGAGAATGCAATCAAGCCCCAACAGAACGAATATGCCGAGGAAAAGAGTGCAGCAGCTTAATCGATTCATCCATAACCTCACATTTAATATTCAAAATAGTTAAAAATTTTTTCGGAGCATTGTACCAGAAATCGGGACAGGCCTGATACCGGAAGGAATTTTATAACACGGTTTTGTGCTTCTATTTGTCATTTTTAGATTATTATCTTTCGTGTGCAAGAGTGTGTCTATAGGGATAAAATAAGTTCCTGTATAGAAGAAAATGTTCCGTTATCCTTAAGGGATAATCCAATAGACTGCAAATAATCGTCGTTTACAGACAAGGGGAATATCATGCATATGAATCGACGGGAAGCACTCTCGGCCTGTCTTGCAACAAGCGTAGCAGCTTTAACGCCCAATATGGCATGTGCCGCGGAACCGAAAGATCCGGGATTGGAATTTGTATTTGAAGTGGTCGCTACCCTGGAAAAGCCTTTAATCTTCGGCCAGACCGGAATCGGTGAACGCCGCATTATCGGTATCACCGGCGGAACGGTAAAGGGTCCGAAGCTGAACGGTACGGTAATACCGGGCGGAGCGGACTGGCAGATAGTCCGTGAGGATGGCGTCAGTGAAATCAATGCCCGCTATTCAATAAAGGCGGACGACGGCGCTTTGATTTATATCGAAGCACCCGGCATCCGGGAAGCATCTCCCGAAGTGATCAAACGCATAAATACCGGAGAAATCGTCGATCCTTCCGAATATTACTTTCGCACAACACCGCGGCTGGAGACAGCGTCCGATAAATACGCATGGATGGGCAGACGGCTTTTCGTGTGTAAGGGGATACGACACCCTGATGGCGTTGAGATCCGTTACTATATGATAACCTGATCCGGATTGACACGGACAGGAGGCATGCTGGACATTTCGAAACAAATCACTTAAATTGGTTCCTTCCTAAATAAAGGATCGTTTACGTTTTTCGTTCAAAAACCGGAAATCCCGCGAAGGAATTACTATGAATATGCTCCGTAAAATCGAGATGCCGGGAATGGGAATCCTGGCTGTATTGGCGCTTCTGGTATTTTCCACTGCAACCGGCAGTGCGGAACCCGACGATGAATCCCGCAGTATCGCGCCTTATTTCACTCCGGCCGCTTCAATTCCAAAAGCGCCGGATGTAGAGGGATTCATCCAGCGCTGGCTGCTTCTCGAGCCGATCAGCAAACCGAACCGCACCAATACCGTGTTTACGGATACCTACGTCCGGGACACCATGAATACGGAGTACTTCACCGGCCAGTTCACGGTCATTCCCCGCAACGGCGACCGCGTGACGGTTGGGGACCAGGAACTTGCATGGCATGCGCTGGATTCCAGTAATTTCAACGTCAAGCTTTTTCGCTTTGCCTATGGCCTGAACAAACCGACATACGGCGTTTTATTCTGGGCCGTCACCGTTGTAGACAGCCCGCATGAGATTCAGAACGTCCGCATGGCTGTTGGCTCCAATTCAGCATCCATGTGGTGGTTCAACGGCATGGAAGCGGTAGGTCTCTTCGGAGACCGGCGCATGGTTATGGATGACGGCTCTTCCAAACGGTTCACGATCAACAAGGGCCGGAACGTTATTCGCGGAGCCGTCATCAACGGCCCGGGCATGAGCGATTTCTGCGTCCGCTTTCTAGATGAAAATGGCGAACCGATCAAGGATATTTTCGTGAACCTTGAACTCGCCGGCGACAGATGAATCGTATTATTTTGTATCTTTTATTTTCGATCCAGGAGTTCCTATGAAATCCCGTGTTATTGCCGCCGCAGGGATTCTTATAATATCAGCGGTTCCCGCCCTGCTCTCATTTAATACGTCCGGTCCGCCGGCGCTGAACGGTGAACCCTATATCCACGATCCTTCGACCATCATGGAGTGTGATGGCAAATATTACACTTTCGGCACCGGAGGCGGAGGACTGATTTCCGAAGACGGCTGGACCTGGAATGGGGGAGCCGAACGTCCCGGTGGCGGATTAGCTCCCGATGCCATCAAAATCGGGGAGCGCTACTACGTTGCCTACGCATCGAAAGGCGGAGGACTGGCCGGAGGGCACGCAGGCGCCATCAACACGATGTGGACCAAATCCCTCGATCCCAAATCTCCCGACTTCGGATTTCAGGATGACAGCATCGTCGTGACCACCGACGGCATAGAGGACTGCGATGCCATCGACCCGGCGTTTTTCCTCGATCCCACCGACGGTCGGCTCTGGCTCACCTATGGAACCTACTTTGGCTTTATCCGCATCATCGAGCTCAATCCTGATACGGGAAAACGCGTTCCCGGCAACCGGTTTGTCAACATTGCCATCGACATGGAAGCCACCGCAATGATGTATCGCGACGGCTGGTATTATCTTCTGGGCACTCACGGCACATGCTGTGACGGCGCCAATGCAACCTATAACATCCGGGTGGCCCGCTCCCGAAACGTGACCGGCCCCTACCTGGACAACATGGGAGTCGATACGCTCAAAGGCGGCGGCAAGCTTTTCGTGGCCGCCAGTGGCCGTTTTGTCGGCCCCGGCCACTTCGGCCTGCTGGACCTGGGCGACGGGGTTCAGAAATTCTCCTGCCATTACGAAGCAGATCTGGACCGCAGCGGCCGCAGCGTAATGGATATACGGCCCCTGTTGTGGAAAGACGGCTGGCCCGTTGCCGGCGACAATTTCCAGGAAGGCACCTATGAGATCCAGTCCGAACGCAGCGGCTACGCGCTTGAGCTGGCCGTGGATTTTGTGCGTATGGCCGGCGGCATGCGCGGATTCGGCGCGCCTCGCGGCCCCGTGTCCCCGATTCCGGCCCAGGAACTCGCCGATGTATCCAAGGACTGGCCGGACGGCAAAATCGATGTTCGTATCGGCGATTACATGTTCCGGCCTCATCAGAAGTGGACAATCACGCCCGTCGCCGATGCCGGCGGCTATCCCGGCTCACCCTACTTCAGGATCGCAATCACCGGTACGGACCGCACTCTAACTGCAACCGCTGACGCCGAGGTCGTGACGGTACCGGCCTTTACAGGCGCTCCGGAGCAACTTTGGCGCATTGACCAGTTGACCGACGGCACCTACCGCATCATGCCCAAGTCCGTGCCGGGCTCCGGGGAACCGATGGCGCTGACCGCGGTGGCCCGCAGTACGCCGACGCTGGCCAAATTCGACCCCAACAGCGACAAGGCACGCTGGAACTTCAGAAAGCCTTAAAACCGGCAGATCGATAACCGTCGAATTTATTTGGGACAGTTCTGTATGCTTCGACACCAATAATGATTTATGCAATCTCCGGATTAATTCGCCCTGGTGTGCTGGTTGAAGAACTTGAAAACATCCGGCATGCTGCCCCCGATAATCTCGCCGTGATCCAGTCCGGGCAACGACTTGTATTCGACGTGGAATTTCAGGCCCTTGAGTTGATCGGCCAGTTGCTGTGAGCCGGTAACCAGCGTATCATCCTCGCCCACAATGACCAACAGCGGTACGTTCCTGAGCTTCTGGTCCTCACTCCACTGGAAGCCGAAGGCGGCTGGAGCCAATCCGGCAACAGCGGCCCCGAGATCAGCGTACTTCTCACCCATCCCATGCCCATAAACATGCCTCGTTTAGGCTGACCTTCACTGGCCGCGACGGCGCCGGGCTGCGGCTTACCCTGCGGCGACGGGCCGCTCCTGGCTCCCGGGGCGCCGACCCGTTTACCGGGGGCACCACGCACGCCCATCGGCATGCCGAACGAACCGCTTGGGCTGTAGCCCATTGCGCCGATAAGGATGTAGCCGTTCTTTTCCGCCTCGTCCACGCACTGGGTGCGCATGAAAGTACCGTGGTTGCCGCTGAAACCATGCAGTGCCAGAACCAGCGGGGCTTTTTTATCTTTGGTCACCTTCGAGGAAACGAATACGGCATAGGGAAGCATCTCGTCGGTATCGGTGAAGAGATACTCACGCAGTTCCACGCGGTCATCTACAGGATCGGCACCCGTTCGCCTGCTTTGCCCTGCTGTTGTGCCTACGGGTGGACTCGTAACCCTTGAAGTCCCGGTGCCGGCATCGCGGTCCTGGGCCGGTACCAGGCTTACCAGCAAAAACAAGGCAACGGGAAGGCCGATCACTGCAACCTTTTTCCAACTCAGTTTCATAACGGGTCTCCTTATTTAAATTCTTTTATAAAATCCGGGAATCTCCGGGAGTCGGAGTTATACACAAAATCCGACGGGCATTAATACCTTCCCTACCGGTCGCGGAGTTCATGCGCGAATCGCTCCATGCGTTTCTTGTAACCTGGATCCATCCATTGCAGCCTCAAAGAGTGATGGAACCGGATTTCCATGCTATTTCTGGGAATGAATACATGTCAAGAATAAAATATTACATATAAATACAATATGTAATTACAATATATTGGTAATAGAATTCATTTCTGTTAATAAATTTTTAAGTTTGGATTAGGCCTTAAACACGCAGCCGAATTTTGCCCGGTATTTCTTATATATCAAGAAAACGCTTAATTTTGATAGAAAAATTCGTTGACATAAGTTGAGACATTCTGATATCGATTGGTAGGTTAAATTGTAATATTCATTTTCCTTAAGTTGAGACTTTTTCCGAATAAATAAATCCTCTGGAAACGAAAAAAGGCCGAAAATGAAAAACCAGGTTCAGTTTATTGCCTATGTGGACCGTCTGTCCGGCGGAGGTTTCATCGAATTGAATAGCCTTTTAAAAGGGCCGTTAGCCGGAGTTTTCAGTGGCGCGCACCTTTTGCCCTTTTTTACACCCATAGACGGCGCAGACGCAGGATTTGATCCGATCGACCACACTCAGGTGGACGCACGCCTGGGAACATGGGAAAACGTGCGGGACTTGAGCAACACGGTTGAACTCGTTGCGGATCTTATAGTGAACCACGTTTCCTCGTTGTCCCCGCAATTCATCGATTTTTCGAAGAAGGGTCCGACCTCGGAATATGCAGAGATGTTTCTCACATTTGACCGTGTCTTCCCGGAAGGCGCAAGTGAATCGGATATTCTGAGCATCTATCGGCCCCGTCCCACGCTTCCATTCATCCCCCTGACTCTGCAGTCGGGCGAGAGGAAATTGCTGTGGACCACATTCAATCCCGAGCAGATCGACATCGATGTCCGACACCCTCAATCCGAGGCGTATCTGGAGTCGATCCTTCGGAAGTTTCAGGCTGCCGGAATCAAGATGATCCGGCTAGACGCTGTCGGCTACGCGATCAAAAAGCCGGGTACGAGCTGTTTCATGATTCCGGAAACTTTCGAATTTATCGCCGAATTGACCTCAAAGGCCCGCGCACTGGGAATCGAAGTTCTGGTGGAGATTCACAGTTATTATCAGAAGCAGATCGAAATCGCCCGCCAAGTCGATTGGGTCTATGATTTTGCACTGCCGCCGCTTGTGCTTCACGCGCTCTTTCAGCGCGATCCCCATCCGCTGGCGCGCTGGCTGGCCATCAGTCCGCGCAACGCGGTTACTGTCCTGGACACCCACGACGGCATCGGGGTGATCGATGTGGGCGCAGACGCAAGCGGGAATCCCGGATTGCTGTCGCCGGAGGCAATCGACAACCTCGTAGAAACCATTCATCAGCGGAGTCATGGCCAGAGCAAACAGGCGACCGGGGCAGCCGCCAACAACCTGGATCTCTACCAGGTAAACTGTACTTTTCTGGATGCGCTGGGAGGCAGGAAAACCGATTATCTGATTGCCCGGGCCCTTCAGTTTTTTGCGCCCGGAATCCCGCAGGTTTATTATGTCGGTCTTATGGGAGGCCATAACGATATGGATCTTCTTGCCCGGACTGGAGTGGGACGCGACATCAACCGTCACTATTACACAATGGCGGAAATTGAAACCGCACTCAGACAACCGCTGGTGCAAAAACAGATTGAACTGATTCGCCTCAGGAATATGCATCCTGCATTCGAGGGGGAATTGCAGGTAAAGACCCCAACGGAAAACCGGATTGAAATTCGGTGGCGAAAGCAGGAACACTGGATAAAGCTGGATACGGATCTGACTGTTCCGAGCGCTTCCATTACGGGAACAGGTCCGGATGGAGAAACCCGATATTTCGCCATACCGGATAATGCTGGTCCCAATGACTGATTCCAAAGAGGTGCGTCCATGAGCCTTCCGAGTAGCACGAAACACAATTTGACTGCGATAAAATGGCTCACATTCCTGATGTTCATGATGTTTGCCATGACCACCGATTCCGTCGGTGAAATCATCCCTGAGGTAATCAAGGAATTCCATTTGAGCAATGTGGCCGCCGGGGCTTTCCACTATGCCCCGATGATAGCGATTGCGCTCGCCGCTATTTTCCTGGGCTATCTGGCGGATAAGCTCGGACGAAAAAAGACGATCATTCTCGGGCTCGTCCTTTTCGCCCTTAACTCTTATCTGTTTGCCGTGGGAAACGCTTTTCTGTTTTTCGTTACTCTGCTGGTCGTCTCCGGAGCCGCAATCGGGATTTTCAAAACGGGAGCCCTGGCTCTTGTCGGGGATATTTCAAGATCCACCGCGGAACATACCGGTACAATGAATACGGTGGAAGGCTTCTTTGCCGTGGGGGCCATCATCGGCCCGGCAATCGTAACAAAGCTCCTTGCATCCGGATTATCCTGGAAATGGCTGTATGTTGTTGCGGGAACAATTTGCGTCCTGCTGATTATTGCAGCCTCGCTGGTGAAATATCCTAAAACAGTAAAGACGGTCGATGAACCGATCAACTTCAGGCGCACGATGGACATGATGAAAAATCCATACGCCCTGGGATTTTCTCTAGGAATCTTTCTGTACGTTGCGGCGGAGTGCGCCGTTTACGTCTGGATGCCGACGCTGCTTACCGACTATTCGGGCTCTTACACCTTTCTGGCCGCATATGCCCTGTCCGTGTTCTTTGTCCTCCGCGCTGTCGGTCGTTTTCTCGGAACCTGGATACTTGCACGCTACAACTGGACATCCGTTATGGCCTGTTTCAGCCTGGCGATCCTTGTCTGCTTCGCCGGTTCCGTCGCGGGCGGTCTTTCATACGCCATCTGGCTCCTGCCCCTTTCGGGGCTTTTCATGTCCATGATCTATCCCACACTCAATTCCAAGGGTATCAGCTGTTTTCCAAAAACGGAGCATGGCGCAGTCGCCGGTGTGATCCTGTTTTTCACCTGCGCCGCCGCCGCTGCCGGCCCCCTGGCGATGGGGGCTGTCAGTGATATGTTCGGACATCCCAGATACGGTTTTGTCCTAGCGACCCTGTTCGCGGCACTCCTTTTTGTGGGGCTGCTGCTTAACTGGATGTACAACCCAGCCCGGGATCATCTGGCAAAGTTGGATTCCAGCGAATACCGGGAGGCGGGATCCAAAACAATGGAGTAGGAAATGAAAATATCTTATAGCATCCTTCTGACAATTCTGATGGCTGTGCTCCCGTGCAGTGCTTTTGCGCAAGCCTCCGATTATTTATTCCGCGTGGGAGCGGCTAAAATCGATGTCACGCCCGCCCAGTTGCCGAAAAACAGCGAGGGAATCCTGGACCACATCTACGCCCGGGCGATCGTGATCGATAACGGCATCACCAGCGCGGCCCTGGTATCCGTCGATACCGGCATGCTTGGAGAACAGGTGTGGAAGACAGTGTCGCAGAGAATCGAACAGGAGTTGGGCATCCCCGCCCGGAACCTGATCATGAATCCGACGCACACTCACAGCGCCTACGGAGGGTCCGCCGAACAAATATTCAGCGCCATATCGGCGGCCAGGGAAAAGCTCCAGCCTGCGCGCATTGGCTACGGGACGGGTGTTTCCTACATCAACGTCAACCGCAACATCATCGACCGTAAGACCAACAAGTGGTGGGAGGGTCCCAACTACGATGGTCCGTCGGACAAGACCGTGGCGGTGATCAAGTTTGAAACGATCGAGGGAGAGCCGATCGCGGTCTATTACAATTACGCCTGTCACGCTGTAGTTACCGGCAACACCGACATGCTCAGCGGTGATTTTCCCGGTGCGACCTCCCGGTATATCGAGGACTCCTTTGATGACGGAATTGTTGCGGTTTTTTCCACCGGGGCCCAAGGCGACCAGAATCCGATCTACTTCCACCAGACATTCGATTTGCGTGATATTCGCATCAAGGATTATGCCGAACGCGGACAGGACATAAGCAATGCCATGCCTCCGGGAGGGCAAGGTCTGAACAAGCAGGATCCGACGGTAAAGAGATTGCTGGACCAGCAAAAGCAGATGATCCTCTCCATGGGTCAATTTCTGGGAGAGGAAGTCAAGCGCGTGATGCGCGAGACGGACCGCATGTCCATGGACGGAAGAATTTTCGGGACGCAAAAAATGGTCAGCTTCCCCGGCCGCAACAGGGTTGGGCAAGGACGTGCGGGAGTCGAGGCCACATACACGGACGGACCGGACGTCCAGCTTCGTTTAAGTCTTCTGATGATCGACGATATTGCGATCTCGGGCTGCAATGCGGAAGTGTTCAACATGATCGCCCAGAGATTCAAGAGGGAGTCTCCCGTCGGCAGATCAATCTTCGTGTCGATGGCGAACGGAAGCGGCAATTCCGGATATATTCCGAATGACGCAGCATTTGGCTTCCAGACGTTCGAGGTGTTGTCATCGCGATGCAAACCCGGATATGCGGAAAGCGCCATTGTCAACGGACTCCTGGACCTGATTGAGGAGGCGAAGCAGATCCGCTGATTTAAATTTCCGGAAAGTGCTGCGAGGCGGTGCTTCGCAGCACTTTCCAGGTGAATCAGGAATACGCGGGTTAGAAGGACAACTTCAGGTTGATCTGCATCTGACGCGCGCCCTGGGTTGAATTGATTCTGTCGAAATCGTCAAACTGTACGGAGATAAACACACCGGGCACGGGATTTATCGTCACTCCGAGCGTGGTGTTCGGATTGCCCCAACGAACGATATTGAATGGATTCATCATGTCCATGCCAATCTCGAACTTCGTCGTTTCCGTAGTGGAAAAGCTCTTCCGCATTGAAAATCCCTCGCTCTTTTGCCGTGGACCGGTGACTCAGCTCAGCTGCCGCGCTGTATTCCCAAAAGTGAAGGCATCCGGAATACTGAACGCTTCGGCATTCAAATAACGCTGGGTTGCGGGATCGGTAATATCCTTGATTAAGTAAGGATTCTCACCATTGTAATTGGCGTAAACTGCTTCACAATCCGCGCAACGGCTCCCGCCTTCCGCAGATTGTGAA
>JARRLM010000109.1:0-5940 GCA_037386985.1 Acidobacteriota bacterium
CACCACCATCACCCTGCCGGATCAAGATCCCCCTGCTATTTCTTCTTTTACGATGCCCGCATCTTCGGATTCCATGACCGTGCCGATCACGTCTCTGTCCGCTAACGACAATATCGGCGTTACCGGCTTCTGGCTCTCTGAAACCAGACGGAATCCTTCCCCGGATTCGGCCGGATGGGTTCATCCGGCACCGGACAGCTACATCTTTGCCTCTGAGGGCACGCACACCCTTTATGCATGGGCCAAAGACGCTGCAGGAAATGTTTCCTCACGAGCACAATCCTCAACGACAATCGCCCTGCCTTCCGAACAGGACACCACGCCGCCCCAGGTCACTGCGTTCAGCATCCCGGCTAATTCCGACTCGCTGGCTGTAGCTGTCACTGCGTTCTCCGCAACGGACAATGTCGGAGTCACCGGCTACCTGCTTACCATTTCCTCAGACGCCCCTTACGCGAATGGTGTGGGATGGTCCGCTTCACCCCCGTCCGGCTACACCTTCGCTTCCGAAGGCACTCACGCCCTCTACGCCTGGGCCAAAGACAATGCGGGTAACGTCTCCAGTCCCTCTTTGGCAACTGTTTCCATAACTCTTCCGCCCGAAACGGACACCACGCCGCCGCAGGTCACTGCGTTCAGCATCCCCTTGAATTCCGATTCGCTGACGGTATCCATCACTGCATTCTCGGCAACGGACAATATCGGAGTCACCGGCTACCTGGTATCCGAATCGGCGGGCGCACCCGTCACAGGATCGGCAGAATGGTCCGCTTCGCCAATGTCCGGACACACATTTTCTTCCGAAGGCACGCACACTCTTTACGCCTGGGCCAAAGACGCTGAAGGCAACGTCTCCGCTTCGAGAAGCGCGTCCACTACAATCACATTGCCCGATACAACCGCTCCTACGGTAAATTCGTTCACCGTCCCGGCTTCTTCCGGGTCGTTGACCGTTCACGGCATTTCCATTACAGCCTCGGACGACACCGGAGTTACCGGGTACCTTCTCACCGAATCTTCAAGCGTGCCTTCAGCCGGATCAGGCGCGTGGTCTGTATCGGCGCCATCCAGCCACACATTTTCATCCGAGGGCACACACACCCTCTACGCCTTGGCCATAGACGCAGCAGGCAACGTATCATCTTCGAGAAGCGCGTCCACTACAATTACCCTGCCTTCCGAACAGGACAACACACCACCCAGTATCCTATCGTTCAGCCTGCCGGACACGTCCGATTCGCTGACCGTTCCGATCATCTCGTTCTCCGCCACGGATAATGTCGGTGTTACCGAATATATGTTCTCCACTTCGGCAGAGACGACTTCAGCCAGGGGATCGGGATGGACCTCCTCGCCTCCGAACAGCTACACATTTGCTTCCGAAGGTGTCCAGACACTCTACGCCTGGGTTCGGGATGCCGCCGGCAATGTTTCCTCGAGGGCAACCGCAACAACCAATATCGGCACCACCATTCCCGATCCGGATACCGAGGATATGTGGATATGGGATTTCATGTGGTTTCAACTCAAAATGAGGCGGAAAGGAATAGAAGATTCCCGCCAGGATGCCTACCTCTATATCACAGGATGGGATCCGCAGAGCAATATCCTCAATGCGGTTTTGTATACCCAGGATTCCGAAACGCTCCAGTGGGAGCCTTGGGATATGCCGCTGCACTATACTTCCGGATATCCCCTCCGGTTCCTCTGCTGGTTCGAATTTGCCGGAGAGTACAACTTCAGCGCAAGCATCACCGGCAAGCTCGAAGAAAACCGGCTTTCCAGGGGGACTTTCAAAGCCACAGGTCTCTCTCACTCGGACCTGATCTATGTTTCCGACTTGAGCGATAATCACGAATATGATGCTTATGAAGAAGATTTCTATGAAGAAGATTTCTATGAGGACGACTCCTATTACGAGGAGGACTCTTATGAAGACACTTCCGGGAATAGAAATCCAAACGGGAAAGGTCCGCAGGGACCGAAAAACGCCGGCGATATTCGGGAACTGGTGACAGTGAACGGCTCTCTCGTCGACGCCAGCCAGGTACCGGGAGAACTGTTGGACTACTAGAAGCTTGACAAGGCTGTCAGCCCGAACCTGAAAAAGGGCACGGTAAAACCGTGCCCCTTTTTTTAATAATGCCTTTTAAAGGTTTCTGACGTTAGGTGTTCGACCATTTTTTGAATTGATGGATCAATCCGTTCGTGGAGCTGTCATGAGACATGACGGGCTGATCCTGGCGTAGTTCGGGCAGGATGCGGCCCGCAAGCTGTTTGCCGAGTTCCACCCCCCACTGATCGAAACTGAAGATATTCCAGATTACGCCCTGAACAAAAATTTTGTGTTCGTACATGGCAATCAGGCTTCCGAGTACGCGAGGGGTGAGTTTTCGGAAGAGTATGGAGTTCGTCGGCCGGTTGCCTTCAAACACCTTGTGCGGCGCAAGGCGCCCGATATCCTCGTTGGTTTTGCCCTTGCTTTGTAATTCTGCGGCAGCCTCCTCCAGCGTCTTCCCGTTCATCAGGGCTTCAGTCTGGGCAAAAAAATTGGACAGGAGGATCGTGTGATGCTCTCCCAAGGGATTGTGGCTTATGGCCGGTGCAAGGAAATCGGCCGGGACAAGGCGGGTGCCCTGGTGGATCAGCTGGTAGAATGCATGCTGGCCGTTGGTCCCGGGTTCGCCCCAGAGGACCGGACCGGTTGAATATTCCGGGCGTTCCCCCGACCGGTCCACGGATTTGCCGTTGCTTTCCATGTTGGCTTGCTGCATATATGCAGGAAAGCGATGCATGGACTGATCGTAGGGAAGGATCGCCTCTGTTTCTACACCGAAAAAATTGGTGTACCAGATCCCGATCAGCGCCAGGATTACGGGGATATTCCGGTCTAGGGCGGTTTCCCGGAAATGGCAGTCCATCGCATGCGCTCCGGAGAGCATGTCTTCAAACCGGTCGAACCCTACTGCGCAGGCGATGGATAATCCGATAGCCGACCAGAGGGAATACCTGCCGCCTACCCAGTTCCAGAATTCGAACATGTTGGTGGGATGTATTCCGAAGTCTTTGACTTTTTCCGAGTTCGTCGAAATGGCTACGAAATGTTTTTCGATATGCGCCGGATCGACGGCATGATTCAGAAACCACTGTCTGGCGCTGAACGCGTTTGTCATTGTTTCCTGGGTCGTGAAGGTTTTGGATGCTATCAGGAACAGCGCAGTTTCGGGGCGAAGGTCTTTCAGGGTTTCAATTAGATGTGTGCCGTCCACATTGGAAACGTAATGAACGCTCAGCCCCGGTTTGGCATAGGGACGCAGGCATTCGGTCGCCATGGCCGGGCCTAGGTCGGACCCGCCTATTCCGATATTCACAATGTCCGTGATGCTGTCTCCTGCATATCCTTTCCAATCACCCGTGCGAACCTTCTGTGAAAAGGACTTCATCTTTCCAAGCACGGTGTTGATCGCGGGCATGACGTCCCGTCCGTACACAAGGATCGGAGTGTTCGATCTGTTGCGCAGTGCAATGTGAAGAACAGCGCGATCTTCCGTTTCGTTGATTGTATCCCCCGCAAACATCTTTTCAATGGCGCCGCGAACCTCACATGCGCCGGCTAGTTTAAAGAGCAGGCGGAGGGTTTCGGGCGTAATACGGTTTTTGGAGTAATCCACCAAAAAATCTTCAAATGGGATCGAGAAACCGTCGAACCGTTTCGGGTCTTCTGCAAATAGATCTTTCATGTGCAGAGACCGGATTTTCCCATAATGACTTTTCAGTTTTTTCCAGGCATCCGTAGCGGCAGGATTTATTTTGGAAAGCATTGCGATGCCTCCATTCGACGAATCCTCGTAATTGGGGAACGTCCTGTTCGCTCCAGTTTTGGGAGGAACAAATAGAATCTTTCCCCCTCTTCTTGCCATGCCCTAGTCGGACTCGTATATAATGATCGCCGATTTTATATAGTCCAGGTTCGGAAAGGCCTGTTCCAGGTACGCATTGCCTTCCAGCTGTATCCGCCTTTGATCCGGATTCTCTCCATATTCGTCGTTGATGGCATCAACGGCTTCCATACCTTTTGTGACCTGACCGAAGGGTGCAAATCCATCGCTGTCCAGAAAAGAGTTGTCCCCATAATTGATGAACAGCTGAGTCGTACGGGTATTGGGTAGGCTGGTTTTAGCAAAAGTTATATATCCGCGCCCGTTGGTTTCTTTGACCTTATCGTCATCAAATTGTGATGCACGCCATACCTCGTTTAATTTCGGGTCGCCGTTGATTCCGAACTGACCCATGAATCCCTTCACGACTCTGAAGAATCGGCAGTCATCGAAATAGCCGTTTTTCACAAGATTGTAAAACCGGTCGGCCCCCTTTGGAGCCCAGGCGCGTGTGACATCAACCGTGAACTCCCCTTTCGAGGTATCGAAAAGTACCTGGAATGTGTCCGGCGCTTTCTCGTTTAAATTTTTAGGATTCATAAGTATCTCCTCATGTGACTGTGTGATATCCGGATCTTGGGCCAATCCGTATGTAACCGCCGGCAATAATGCGATCAACATCACCCGAACGATTGAAGTTAGTTTTTTCTGTATGGGCATTAATTTTTCACCGGTCCTTCCGTTTCAAAGTCTCCACATTGGAAGAGTAATATTCTAAGGTAAAAGGAATTCCGTACAATCGGTTTGCATGAGTGGGAAATGATCGATGCATCCTTTCGTTGCAGGCCATTCCGGACCTGTATCCGAGAACGTTCACTCTGTAGCAATACTTCGGTCAATCCCGGCAGGAGGAACAGATCCCGTACAGGTAGACCTCGTGGTCTTCGGTAATAAATCCCGGTGGTGTTGAACTCTGTTCGTTGAAAGCACACCCGGATATTTCGAAAAGCCGGTCGCATTGCCTGCACTGGAAGTGATGGTGGTGCTCTTTTCCTGCTCTTTCATAGAGCGCACCGCGCTCAGGAGTGTTGATTTTCTTCAGCCAACCCCTTTCGACCAGGATTTTCAGGTTGCGATAGACCGTCGCCTGATTCAGAGACTCGACTGTCCGGCGACCGGTTTCGAGGATTTCGTTGATGCCCAGAGGCCTGTCTATCTTTCTGAAGACCTCCTGAATGGCATTCCTTTGATTTGTTTTTCTCTTCATCCCATCTCCGCAGGCTCAATCCTAGCCTTCTGCGAGTCTTATTGCAAGTGCATCCGCAATAAATATTGACAAACATTCACAATTGTGGATAATGCAAATACTTTTGCAATAACGCGGAGGAGAGGATTGCAGGAATTTTGGAGTGTGACAATAAGAGTTTTCCCAGCGTTTATAATCGCTCTGGCCGGTGGCGTTCTTAGTTCCCTATTCGCCGTTTCCCACGTCCGTTTGTGCCGCATGATCAGCCTTGCGGCGGGAACGTTGCTGGGCGTGACTCTCTTTTCGATCATTCCTGAGAGCTATCAAATATTACCTTCATGGCAACTGGCGTTGTCCATGGGTTCAGGGTACGCGGTTTTTTATCTGATCAGCCGCTATGTTTTCCATGTCTGTCCCGCGTGTGCGGCAAGCCATTTCGATGAGGCAACGACCCACCATTTCGGTGAAATTGCCGCAGGGATGGTGGTGGCGTTGGGTCTGCACAGTACAATGGACGGATTGGCGCTGGCGTGTGGGATAAAGGAGGGAGCGTCTGCAAGTCTCGATTCTTCCATGTTTTTCGCAATATGCGTCCATAAGGTTCCCGAGGGCCGGGCTCTCTGCGCGCTGCTGCTGGCCGCCGGTTTCCGAAAGAGAATCGCTCTGACCTGGGTTGCTGTTGTGGAAGCGACGACCCTTCTGGGCGGGGCTATTGGCTTATGGGTGATTCCTCGAGCCTCCGAATTATGGCTTGATCTGCTGTTGGCCCATGTCGGGGGAGGCTTTATATTCCTGGCGCTTCATGCGGTTTTCGGG
>JARRLM010000110.1:0-5940 GCA_037386985.1 Acidobacteriota bacterium
AATAGTTTTGAGTTTGAAGTTCTGGCTGCTGACTTCAGACTCCTGGCTCCTGGCTCCTGACTTCTGGCTGCTGACTTCTTTCTTCCGGCTCCTCTGTTTTCTCTTGGACATTCGATTTTTGATCTTCGAACTTCAACTACAATTTATGAATCCGTGTAAGCTCGCCTTTCAGGTACTTGAACGCTTCCTGTGGATCGTTGCAGAAATGAATCAGACTCATATCTTTGGGAGAAATAGTCCCCCACTTCACGAGCGCATCGAAGTCGATGATCTCCTTCCAATAATCCGCGCCATAAATCAACACAGGAGCTATCTTGCGGGTTTTTCCTGTCTGCACCAGGGTTAATATCTCGAAAAGCTCGTCCAGGGTTCCAAAGCCTCCCGGAAATATGACCAGTGCTATTGCCGGATAGACAAACCAGAACTTGCGCATGAAAAAGTAATGAAACTCGAAGGCCAGCTCTTCAGGCACGTACGGATTGATAGACTGCTCCATGGGAAGACTGATGGATAACCCTATGGATTGCCCCCCGGCTTCTTTTGCGCCGCGATTTGCCGCCTCCATAATACCGGGCCCTCCCCCCGAACATATCATGAGACGCTTGAGCCTTCCATCGAGCGATTTCGCCCAGTTCACTATCAAACTTGCCAGAGTTGAAGCATCTTCGTAATAGCGGGACATCACTACCGCTTGTTCCGCTTTTGTAATTTCGCCATCGACTGTCCCGGTATCGCCTGTCGCGGACCGGCGTTGCCGCGTCAGATCTGCAAGCAGTTTCCGGCTTTCTTCGAGAGGTTTGATCCGTGCGGAACCGAAAAACACGATCGTGTCTTTTACCTTCTGCCAGTGAAGACGGCTCGCAGGCTCCAGATATTCACTGAGTATGCGCACCAGGCGTCCGTCCTTCCCTCTCAGAAATTTCAGGTTTCGATAGGCTTTCTGCGGTTTACCGGGACTTATTTCCATTCTTCTGTCTCCTGAACATTCTCTACTCGTCAATAGATGCATGATGGTTGACCGGGCCGGATCCCTTTCCAAGGCCGGGGTTTGTGGCAATTGCGCTTGTAATATATTTTTTTGCGACAGCTACGGCATTTCCCAGGTCGCGTCCTTTGGCAAGCTCAGCCACGATGCAGGCAGAATAGGTACATCCGGTTCCATGAGTGTGGCGTGTATTTTCCCTTGGCGAAGAAAATCTGCGTATTTCCCCATCCCAATAAAGGATATCGATCGCTTCCCCTTCGAGATGCCCTCCTTTGATGAGAACAGCCTTTGCCCCTTTTTGTGCGATGATTTTTGCCGCCTTCTCCATAGACTCCGGATCGCGCACGGGCATACCCGACATCTCTTCAGCTTCATGCAGATTAGGAGTGATCAGAAAGGCACATGGCAACAGCTTCTCTACCAGGATAGTCCGGGCAGGATCCGTCATGAGGGGCAGTCCATGCTTGCTGATCATCACGGGATCCACTACAAGCGGGAATGAGAATTCTCGCGCCCTACCCGCAACGGCTCCAACAATCTCACTATTTCCCAAAGCTCCCGTTTTGGCTGCTGCTGGAGGAATATCCTCAAGGACAGCGTCGATCTGTTTTTCAACAATATCTGGAGGCAGGATCTTTATGTCACTGACCTTTTGAGTGTTTTGAACCGTTACGAGGGTTACGACACTGGTCCCGTAAACACCTCTCTGGTGAAACGTCTTCAGATCCGCCTGAATCCCCGCACCGCCGGACGGATCGGACCCCGCGATGGTCAGTGCAACACTTTTCATATCTCCTCCATCGATCATTCTACAACAATTCGGGGACAGACCACGGTTATTTTTGAAATGATTAGACTTATACCGTACTCACGCAAACATGAAGGCCCTTATTTTTTAATCTGACAGATCCTGTTCTGTTTCTGAAAATATTCCATAGAATGCAATGTGTGTGGAAGCCACCAACCATGGAATAGATGACATAAGGATTATTCCTGTTCGGGTTCGGTATGGATCACGACACGTCCTAATTCCGGAAATTCACGCCGAAGACGGCTTTCCATTTCTTCTGCAATACTATGTACTTCAGAAATCGGGATTCCCGAACGGATCGACAGATGGCATGACAGGTATATCTTACCCCCAACCCTGTGCAATGTAATTTCGTGGCAATCGCGCGTCGCATCCAGTTCCAGCCGGATCTTTCGGATGCATTCAATGTAAGGGGCCGCATCCACATCCTGCACCTGTTCTCCAACACCGGACTCTTCAGCGCGAGGTTCAATATGAACATTGATGCCGGCGACTGAAGCCGGTGTTCTGGTATGAATCAAAGTAGCCTGCAATCTATTCTCAAGATTCGTCGCCTGTTTGTGCGCGTTCTCGAAACTGAGTTTCGGATCCACCTCCAGATCCAGATCGATCCACAATCCACGCTCCGTCCGGTGAGTCGTTATATTGTGAATAAAAGCATGCTCCCGTGCAGCAACGGCCTGGATTCTCTCCAGGACACCTTCGCCTGCGACGGTCGGAATAGTATGGACGACAACATCGGCTCCGGGGGATATCACGTCAACCCTCCTCTGTATTTCTTGAGTCAGTTCATGAGTCTCTTCAACAGAGAGATGGCGTGGCACTTCGACTTTCAGGTCGACAAATACTCTATTGCCTACGCTGCGAACACGGGTGCGTGATACAGAATGAATTTCGGGAATTTCATCCACAGAACAGGAAATAAGATCGGCAAGGCCTTTGGGCGCCCGGTCTAAAAGCACATCCACGGCTCTGCGTCCCAACCTGACACTGACAAAAATGACTATGGATGCAACCACCAATGCAGCGATCGCATCTGCGCGTTCGTAGAAAGTCTCTCCTTCCCCACGGTACTGGCCCAATTTCACCAGCCCCAGACCTGCAATTACAACGGCCGAACTCCAGATATCCGTGCTGAAATGGAGCGCATCCGCCTCCAGGGCCTGGCTCCGGTACCTCTTCGCAACACGCCCCAGTGCCCTGGACCGGGAAAAATCGATCGCGACAGAAAGCCCCATAACCAGGAATGCCCAGATGCTGGGATCGACATCGATTTCAGTAAAGAAGAGCCGTCGAACAGCTTCATAGACGATCCATGCGCAGGTCAGCAGCAGGAGAAAGGTTTCGGTCAGTGCGCTGAGATTTTCAACTTTCCCGTGCCCGTAGAGATGAGATTCGTCGGCGGGACGATCGCTCACCCTCACCGCAAAAAATGTAATAGCGGCGGCTGCCAGATCCAGTGCTGAATGCGCAGCTTCTGCAAGGATTCCCAGGCTTCCTGTCATGAATCCGACAACAAGTTTGGTGCATGTGAGGAATATGGCTGCAACCACCGAAGTCATTGCAACCCTCTTTTTCTCGCGAACCTGGGCACTCACATTGGGGGAGATGTACTTGGACGGATCAACGGTATTTTGCATCAGTCATCACATACAGGTCGAACGTCGAAGGTCAAAAGTCGAAGGTCGAAGATTACTGTTTGCCCTCAACCCATCATCCACTTCAAACTTCAAACTCATTTGTGGATCGCGGATTTTCGACCATTTTCAGATCGTTTACTACCCGTTATTCTCATTTAACTATGAACTATGAACTGTTAACTATTAACTAATTTATTATCTGAATTCGTTCTTTATTTCTTTTAAATGCCTGATATTCGTACGTCACACCAACGACTACTCCTGATTTCGGATCGAATCGTTTCAGTCCCCCAACCCCGGCACAATCCCATCGAATGCTTCCGGTCCGGAACTGAAAGCCCGCCCGCAATTGAGAGGCATTTTCGTTCCCGATCCTCCCCGACGGACCCTGGCGCCCATAAATCTCCGCTACCAGGTTGATACTGCGATGCAATGAAACCACGGCACCAATTCCATACGTAAACGGATCCGTCTGTTTGCCTGCTTCAACGGGAGACCCCAGGATGGCCAGACCCAGATCCGCCAGTACTTGAACTCTTCCAAAATGCTTTTTAAAAAGCAAACTGGAATAGAACTGCGTCTGATCCGTTCCCAGACCATTTTCCTGGTTGGCGTTGGGAAGTTCCACTGCAAACTTGAATGCCATTGCAGGGCGGCGCTCCCGCTCTGTAAAAAGCTTGAATTTAGCGGCCAGTACCAGGTTCCCGAAATCACGCGTGGTGTTATCCGTGAATGTCGGAGATACGACCGGTTCCGAACGACTCGTAACCGAAAGGACATCCTGAACAACGCCTGAAATCTGAAATTCAGCATACTCCCCGACTCCTACCTGAACGCCTGCCACGCCTAATCGAGTTAAATCCCCCTCGAGTCCCGAGAGGGAATATTTCTGCCCCTGCAGGAATTCAACACCTAATTCCATACGAACCCGGCCGGTCGGTAGGATTTCGGCATCATCCGTCAGAAGAGGTCGTTGCTGCCCGAAGGCATTGGAGGAATACACTAGACAAACTATCCACAGGATCCATCGACTATTCCGCATAGACTCTCCCGAGATTGATATGATATTGAATGATGGATACCGCTGCGATTGCCGCTGTCTCCGCCCGCAGAGTCAAAGGGCCGAGACTGTAAACGTTCCATCCGGAGCAGGCAGCCTGTTCTGTCTCGCGCGTATTCCAGCCGCCTTCAGGCCCTATACACAGCACAACGCCGCCCGAAAGGGTTCTCGTATCGGGCGTCCATAATTCCGCAGCTTTTTCATAAAACAGAATCTTTGTGAAACCGGAAAAGTCTTCACATTGAAGCATTTTCCCATAATCCAATGGTTGCCGCACACGAGGAGCGGAAAACCTTCCGCACTGTTTGGACGCTTCCTGCACAATTCGATTCCAGCGCTCAAGGCGCGAGGGAAGCTTGTTCCGTGTTATTCGTATATTGCTTCGGTTCGTCTCGACCGGGATAACTTCATGGACACCCAGTTCCGTGGCCTTCTGCAGGATCCATTCAAATTTTGCAGATTTAATCAGGGAGACCGCAAGTATCAGACCTACGCGCGTTTCCTGAGGAGGCAGTTGCCTCAGGTTCTGAATGAGTACACAGGAGCCGTGAATGGCGACATCCCCGATATATCCGTCCCCTTCTCCATCGAAAACCTCTACAACTTCGCCTGCACCTATCCGCAAAACATCACGCAGGTGGTGCGACTGATCTTGAGGGAGACGGGCTATCCCGTCTTCGATGGATTCCCGGGGAACGTAAAAACGCCTTCGGGTCATACTCAGCAATGCCTCTGGTCACGACTGATGAAACAATCTGCAGTAAAGAAGTTATAGGAAGTTGAACCAATTTTGCAAACCTTTAACGCTAAGACATAAAGAAAGACATAACGCAAAGGCGCAAGAAACAGCTTAACGCAAAGACGCAAGGACGCAAGGACGCAAAGAATATATTTACATCTTCTTCGCACGAATAGGATTCCACTAAATGCAAGGCACTAAAAATTTTATTCCTTGTGTCTTTGCACCAGAGATTAGGGGACGAACACGGTATTTGTTGCGCATGTTAAATTGAACCAACTTTGAGGGTCCGATTCATGCCCCTAGAGGCAATTTTTACCCCTGTTGTTTGAATCTAACGGATACTTTAGTGCCGCAAATTTACTATGAAATCTAATTTCATGGGGAAAAGGCCGGAATCTTCAGTTGGGCTCATACCCGGAAAAAGGATTTCATTCATCCAAGGCCCCTTTTTATCGGCAAATATAATTTATTTCTATATATCAATAATTTGCCGTGATCCATCCCCGTTCTGAAATGTATATTTTTTCTTTGCGACTTTGTCTTTGCGTTAAGCAGTTCTTGCGGCTTGGCGTTGATCTTGGGGGATCGAAAGAGTTACAACGGATTAACCGAAGATGTCCTTTACTTTGTCGAAAATATTCCGTTCCTGCAGAAGGTCTTCGTCGTCGCAGACTTCCGTCAGGTTTTTGAAAACCTGGCGGA
>JARRLM010000111.1:0-9781 GCA_037386985.1 Acidobacteriota bacterium
CAATGAAATTGTAGTTCTCATGATGTAATCTTGAATTTCCATTATTGAAGATCCAATCCCTCAGAGGCATTGCACAGGATTGAGAAGGGCTATCTTTCACTCATGTTTTCTCAAGCGATTCGGGATTGCCAAATGCAATTCCGCCTTCGCGTTTCACTGCGGATTGAGAAGCGTAGTTAAACAAAAGCTGATAAGTATTTCCAATAAGTAATTCCAATTGAAATTCTTGTTTCCATCAGGATTTCAAATAACTTCACTGTTTAAGAATGTAGCCAAATGGCCTGATGCATCCGCATGGCTATGACGCTATAGTATCCATTGAATAGGAGGATATAATACGAAGATTGCGATTGGTGAGCCCTATGTCTGATTTGGACGAAAACAAAGCGGAATAAGTCTTCCGAGTGGAGCCGATCATGAGCATGAAGCATCTGGACCCCGAACATTCCTCGGAAATCAGAAGTTCCGTGAAATCCAAATATAGGGAAGTGGCCGTAAAAGCTGAGGGACACTTCCCCTATCCCACCGGCAGAGAAAGCGCACTCAAACTGGGGTACGATCCTTCCTGGCTTGAGTCCGTACCCGGAGAGGTAGTGGAAAGATTTGTGGGAGTAGGCAATCCCTTCAGCATCCGCATGCCGAAGCCGGGAGAACGCATATTGGACGCGGGGTGCGGCTGCGGTATGGATGCATTCGTCTCTTCTATATTGGTGGGACCGGAAGGTCGGGTCTCCGGGGTGGATCTAACGGCGGAAATGCTGGCTTTGCCTCGAACGATTTCTGCAAGGTCCGAACAATGGAACGTTGAATTCCGTGAAGCTTCCATAGAAGAGCTGCCGTATAAGGACGGCGCTTTCGACATTGTCATCTCCAACGGAGTCCTGAACCTCATTCCGGACAAGAAATCCGCTTTTTCGGAACTTGCCCGGGTGCTCAGGCCGGATGGGATTCTCGCTTCGGCCGATCTGCTGGTCATGGAAAAGATCCCTCCGGACGTTCTTGCAAGTAAGGACGCCTGGTCCACTTGAATAGCCGGTGCACTGCCGGGTAGGGACTACCTGGCTGCTCTTAAGGATTCCGGCTTCCGTTCAGCGGAAATTCGGGGAAAGACGGGCTATGTGACCTCGAAGTACACGGAGGCCTGTTATATTCTGGCAGTTCGTTGAAATGTTTATGATCATGCACTTTCTTTCAATTTTCCCCTATTGAACTCCGGCGGCGGAGGACAATTGCGGCATGGTCCCAGGATCTTAGCCAGCTCTGTCTGGTTCAGGGATTCCGATTGCAGGAGGGCTTCCGCAAGACGGTCCAGTTCGACGCGCTTGCTTTTAAGAAGTGTCTTTAGTGCCCGTGGCGTAAGCCCCCGAGGCAAGCCCCGGGGAAAGTCACTGTCTATTCAGCGCTTTAGAGTAATTTCCCTTCTTCGATAGTTGTGTATGTTTCTTGATAAAGCTTCATGTTCCGGGAAAAGTTAGGGAAAAGTCTCATTAAACCAATTTTTACATCGAATAGCCGCTTGTAACTGTCATCCGGTTGTTCCTGCGGCAACGGGAATCATAGTGGATGTTTTTCTAATACCACAATGTGGTAGGTAAATCATTGAAAAGGAACTCCCGGTTCTGGTATAAGCTAAGCCCGGAAGGAATTGATGTGTGAAATCAATCGGCATTATGCAGGGAACGTTGAATCCCTTTGCCTCTGGCAGGATCTTTCTGCTGTAGTGAGTTGGGATTTTTGTTATGAATTTTATGTGAATCGGGACTATTTCTCCCGAGGGAATTTCCGGGTGAATCTGATTACGCGGCGCTAAGTATTGTTTTGGAATGAAGATAAGTGAAGGAATTGGTGAAAACAATGTTGAAAAAAATTAATTTCCTTATATTCTGCATCGCCGTTTTTTGTATTATGACCGAGGCGTTCGGTGCAGAAAATAACGAAATTCCGGAGTATATCGGGTCGCAAGCCTGTTTGGGATGCCATGTTGAAACATACGGCGCATGGAAGTCATCGAATCATGCAAGAATGGTCATTCCAATCATCAACTCTACCGATTTGCCTCTGAATATCGAACAGGCTTCCATAGAAATACAGGAGGAACTCCGGAACGCCGCCTTCATGGTAGCGAATTCGTTTTTTATTGCGCGGGATCCTTCCAGCCAGCATTACAAAATGCTCCACGTCATTTATGACGAAGCCGCAAATGCCTATAGTTTCTCAAACTTCAGTCTTGACTGGTCCACGCAATGCGCAGGCTGCCACACTACAAATATGAATACTCCCGACCTTACCTGGGGGGAGGCTGGAATCGGATGTGAAGCTTGCCACGGTCCCGGGCGCGATCATGCAACGAATATGGGAGACAAGACAAAGATAATGGCCGGCAAGGATGCCGATATATGCGGGCAATGCCATGGCGGCAATGATGTTCAGACAGGCGGAAACCTGATGGCGGATGGGACCAAATGGGTTGTTGGTTTTCGGCCGGGCATGCAATTGTCCTCCGTGCCGGGAATCCAGTTAACTCCAGTGGATCCTTCCAAGACTCCACCCGATTCCAATATCAGCGCCAACCATTTGCGCAATTACAATATGTGGAAAGCTTCTGGTCACGGCAATGCACTGAGCCTGATTGTAAATAATGAACGGGCCACGGCGGACTGCTACGGCTGCCATTCCGCTGAAGGGTTTATGGCGAAGCAGAAGAACGAATCCCTGGATATTTCCCAGAAAGCGAGCTTCAACTCAATCTCATGCGTTGCCTGCCACAATCCGCACAACAATCCAAACCCTGATCAGCTGGTTATGAGTTCCGAAAAGCTCTGCGCTTCCTGTCACACTCAAGGCCGGATGCTCCAAGGTACAGGAGCCAGGGATGTGGAAGACACCAGGAGTGTCCACTCGGATTTGGAGTGTGTTCAATGCCACATGACTGAAGCAAACCACCTGATGAAGGTTATTCGCCCGGATGCCCCAGATCTGGAGGCAAGTCGACCGGATTCCTGCACTTCCTGCCATAAGGATTCCAATAAAAAGGCGCAGGCAGGATTTTTGCAGCGAATGCAAAGTACATTCACAAAACGTATGGATAATTTGCAATCGGACCTCCAGACGATCGCCGCTGCGGTTAGGACGGACCCATCGATGTTGGATTCAGAACTTAAGCCGAAGTTTGATTCAGCGAGGATGAATCTTTCACTACTTCAAAGAGACGGCTCTCGAGGCGTTCATAATTTTGAGTATGCAACAAAGGTGATGGACAAAGCACAAAAAGATATCGAAAGCATTAAAGTGGCAACGAACTGAATCCCAGGTTCTGTTGGGAATTCAACGGCTGAAGAGGAATCTCAGGGAATGAAACAATCCAGCTGAAGATTGATTTTATAGCGAAGCTTACAAAAATCACCGGAATGCTATGGTTTCTCAATCTTATAGGAAACCATTAGAAGGTTCCGATACGGAAGATGAAGCTATCGCTTTTCTTCAATATAAGAGTAATCATGCGTCGTGCGACACAACCATCAATGTCATGTCATCGGTCGGCCGGGCTGATCCGCAGTGCTGAAGGACATCATTCAACATATCCCGGATCAGCGTATTGGCTGGACGATCCATATGTTTAGACAGAAACGTCGCGATTCTTTCCTCTCCGTACTCCTCTCCCTTCGGATTGAAGGCCTCAGATATGCCGTCGGTAAAGAGCATGAGCAGATCCGCGCGAGCGATTCTGGTTGTCGCGGTCGGAAAGACTGCGTCAGGGCTGAAGCCAAGAATCATGCCGTTGGAATGCAGCTGTTCAATCGTTTGGTTCTCTCGGAGGATTATTGGAGCGTTGTGCCCCGCATTCACATATTTTAGATCCCCCGTTAACGTATCCAGTTCTCCATAAAAAAGAGTAATAAGCCTGTTGTCCGGAATACTTGAGCAGAGATAGACGTTGAGCTTTGCAATCAAATCCGAATTCTTATGGCCTGCTGTGATGAGCGTTCGAAGGCTTCCCTGAAGCAGGGCCGTCAGCAGAGCGGCGGGCATTGCTTTACCCGAAACATCCGCTATGACAAGACCCAGCCGATGGGTTTCGAGTTCAATGACATCGTAGTAATCTCCACCCACCGTATTCGCGGGCCGCATGCGGCAATAGATATGAAATCCATCCTGTTCGAACGGTCCTTCAGGAACGAGCCCGAATTGGATCTCGCGGGCAATTTCCAGGTCACCCTTAAGAGCAAGCTTGTCGCGCAGCTCCAGCAAAAGGACAAGAAGAAGGAGGATAAAAGAAATAAACAGCAATGGAACGCTGCTAATCCTACCCTCAAGTTGAGCATTTAGAATCAGAAGTTGAATATAACCGAACAGGAAGAGCGCCATGCCGACGGCAAACGTGATCCGGCGGACCGGGCTTAATCGGTATGCCAAAGCTACGAATCCTCGCCACATGATTGTTGGATATCGCCGATATCGTGGGAGATGCTTGAGTTCATCAAAATCGATCTTCCGCATATAATACTGCAGAGCTTCACGTGCATCGCGTCGGACCATATCCTTAAAATCTTTGCTCGTAACACCGTGGGTGAACAGGTCGAAAAAACTTGATGAGAAAAAACCGCCATTGCCAGGTTTGCCACGGTGGTTTCTTGCCTTGGTCATTGGCCGCCTCTTTTATTAGAAGAGCATCGTAAGTTCCGTCAATCGTTGCCGAATTGTGAAATTCTCCGTCTGACGGTCCTTAATATAATTACACGAATTTATAAGGGAGGGAATAAGACTTCCGGCAATATCAAATCAGCCTGGATTACGATGGAGATAAAGACTAACAGAGTGTTGAAGACGACAAAGTACGAAACGAATTTGCCCTGTTTAGTTGACGCCTGAAAAAGAGAAAATTGTGCTCCACAAATATGCTTCACGCGACAAAAATGAAATTTCCTAAGAATGAATAATTTGGTTGATTGGGTTTCATCCAAACTCTTGATACATCCCCGTGGAGTTCTCACCAGGGCGCAGGTTAGTTCCCATATAGCTCTAAGGCTAAATTTTGCATAGACATGTCCTGGGAATTAACGTGTAGCTGTTTGGATAATCGTTTTAATTTAAACCGCAGGGTATGGGTACCCCTGTGTAATACGCTTTTCACCGTACCGAGCCTGCAATTTTCTTTCTCAGCGATTTCTTTCAGCTTCAGCCCGTCACAATATCGCAGAACAATAAATCGCCTGTGCTGAAGCGGCAAAGTTTCTAAAATGTTTCGTATCTCGCCTGCCAACTCCTTATACTCCACAGTTTGCTCTATCGGTTCTAATGTTCCCCTGCAGAATGACCTGCTATTGATTTTTACCTGTAGTGTTTCAGTCAAAGGCACTTCCGCTCTCCGCCGTCGAATACGCCAATAGTCAATGGCTCGATTGGCTGCCATTCTATAAATCCAAGAGAATAACCTGGCACGCTGCGGATTCCAGATTGCCAGCGATCCATACACGGTGATAAAGACCTCCTGTGTTAGGTCCAACGCTTCCTCCGGATCCGATATAATCCGGTATACGGCTGTATATACAGCCTGCCTGTATCTTTCATACAACTGCCGGAACGCATCCTCTTCACCGCTCAGGCTTCTCTCCACTAATTCTTCATCGGGAATAACATTCCCGTTCTGCTTCATCGCGGAAACATGCTCCATTTGTCATCCTTCTGCAAATCGTATTTCCGGGAGTTTCACCCATGCTCTTGAAATTAATTAAAATTTAAACGGATTGTATTACTTTCTTTCTCAACTTAACGGAATCGGAAACACATAAAGATTCATTTGTTACCAGCTGCAAATCGTTCTCCCCGTGCCGTTTTTCTCAAATGCGGGTTATGTTCTTATGTCAGGCGACACCTCACTTCCATAACGCATATAAAACCTGATTATTACGTGAAGGCTGTGTAAAAGTCATATCCCGTTCTTTCTCGAAATCTGCCAGATGTTGCACCGTCTCCTGCGTAACAGCTTCAAGGTCGAATGATTGATCGATGGTCATTTCCCCTGATGTGTCTATTGGAAATCCCAAGTGTTCTTCGCCGCCGAGGCTGCGAACTACCATCGGGTGAAAGCGGATATTGTTCTGTCCGCTATAGGACAGTTCCTTCTCGACAAGCGCAACCTGAAGTCTCAATTCTGAGGCATCGCTTTTCACGTCATCAACCGTAACCTTCACATTCACCACGCCATGTTCGAACCAAGCCTTGAGCATGATTCGGGCATCGGCCTCTTCTTCAAGCCTCTTCTCTATTTGGGCATTCAGTTTGTCGTAATAGGATTCTGCTTCAGCTCTTCCTCCTCCCCCTCCGTCCATCTTCCCGTCAATTGCATACGAAGGAGTTCCCTGCACTCCGCAGAATTCTGCACGGGCTTCTGTTGAAGGATTGGTCATCGGATCGGGGGCCGGTATGTGTAGATGGTATATAACAACCGCAACGTCTCTTGGTGAGTAACGGTCCAGGAACGCATCAAATGCCCAACCTATGGCAGCGCACGGCGGTCAACCGGCGCCGGTAAAGAATTCTGCAAGGACCACACGCCCGCTGCGCGCATCAGTCGGCAGGTAAGGTTCGATTTCGACGGGATTTGGAAACAGTCTTCTATATGCTGCATCCAACATTGTTTCCATTCCGTCGAGAGAACCTTCATGAGTTCTGAGGTAAAGTGCCTCAATTCTGCTGCGAGCATCTTCCATTTCATAACCGGCTGTAAGAGCTGCTGTCGTCAAATAGTCCAGTGCTTTAGTGTTTTCTCCCCTGCTTTCCGCAATCTCCGCCAGGCCGATGGCCGCCTGCGCTATCAGCGGATCGACGTTGTATGCTTCCTGAAGAATCTCTTCGCCTTCCGATACCCGGCCTTTTTCAAGGTAGATCCTTCCAAGAGTTGTGCGATATTCCGCCATCTCCTTCAAATACTCTTCATTCATTTCAGCATCAGAAGGAACAGGCTGTTCATTTTCCATAATATTTCTCTTCTGATTTTCAATGAACCGATCTTTATCCAGAAATGAAATGCTCTTTGAAGCATAGTTTTCAGCGTCATCGAGAAATATTTCTGCCTTAAACAATTCTTTGGCAATGAATTGATAACCGGAACTTTTATCGATTATATTTTCAACGGTTTCAGCAGGTGCGGCTGATTCGAGCATTTTCCCCCTGTCATCGGGCCATATCTCTATCGTCAACTTGAAAATCTCCCGATAGGCGGACCATACCTGAGGGCTTTCCGGATAATCGCCGATGAATTCCTTAAGGGCGTCAAGTCTTTCTTCAGGTTCCCGGATCGCATACGTGCTGTAGAAAGCACTCTGGTCAGGAGAGGGTTCCTGGGAGTCATTCTCTCTTGATGGATCCTGTTTTTCCGTCTGTTGATTTTGCGATACTTCCCGATGGTGATGGATTTGAATAAAGAACAGTATCAGGGCAATCACAAGAATCACTGAGATCGGAATCACGAATTTATATCTGTTGTTCATCAAAGCACCCTCTTTGTCCTGCAATCATAAATTTTTAAAATGGTTGCACCCTATTCTATTACAGCATTCTTTTCACTATTCCTACCGGAAGTTTAACGAACAGGTAGTCATAGACTCACAGAGCGGGGGAATGCAGCCGCTGTCTGCACGGAATTCTCTCAATGCGCTGTGAAGGCTGCGATCACATTGCCTGAGAATTTCATTTACCTCTTTTACATCTAAATGGATGATACGAGAGATAGCCTCCGGAGATTGTCCGTTGTAGTGATTCCTGACGAAAATTCTCTGATGAAGCTCTGGCATTTCATGGAGGGTATGGAAAATTTCGTACAGTAGATCTTCGCGCCTTTTGTATGTGCTGAGGGACATCATAATGGAACTCCATATTAAAAATTATGCAAAGCCTTAGCCCGACTGAAATAGATCCGGGAGATTTAATCCAGGGGCAGAATAAGAGGGACTCTTATACTAGTGGAACCTGGAAGGAAGCAGATAGGGGGAGATTACACCTTACCCAGCGCAGAGGAAAAATATTCATGAATGGAGCAAGCTCGCTTTTTCCTGCGCATAACATTCCTACTTGTTAAGACGTAAATAGATTCAAAAAAGTTACAATTTATTTTTTTAATCTGGATTATTCATATAGGGAAACAGTGACCATAGTATGTAGATTTCATGCATCCATAATGGCCGAAAGCAGCTTAACTTGACAGGACCCTCTGATATCATATCTGAAACTCAATACCATCCTCTGTAAAATAGCGCCGATAGAAATCCGGGAATGATTCGCTGGAGCGCCGCTTTTCATTGAACCCCCGAATGAGTGAAGCCAGTTGGGCTGCAACCCTGTTCGCCGGAATAGGAGCCGGGAATTTAATTCCTTTTTCCGGTTTGTCGCCTATCCGGGTACCCGCGATGATATGGAAGTAATCCATGGCGCTGTCGGCTTCCTTGTTCTGAGTTCCCATGAGCCCGATATCCGCCGCCTGTGCATGGGCACAATCATTCGAACATCCCGAAAAGGCAATTTTAAGGGGAACAGCCGGATCCACCCGGCCCTTTTCGAGATTATCGACACAGGAAGCTGCCAGCTCTTTGGTCTCAACGAGCGCCTTTTCGCAATACTCGAATCCAGTACAGGAAATGACGCCGATGCGTGCGTGGGAGGCGTTCACCTGCAGGGTGGGGGTGAGAGAAAGCCGTTCGCAGGCTTCGTCTATCTTGCTGCCGGGTATGTCTGTTACGAGTATATTCTGCATTGTTGTAAGACTGAGTGCGCCGGAACCGAATTCTTCCGCGACACCGGCAGCCACAAACAGATCTTCCGGGGAGAGACGCCCTGCAGTACATGCCGTTGCGATGTAATGAAGGCCCCTCTGTTTCTGCTGGCCGGTGAGGATTGGATCTCTGAAGAAACAGTTTTGAAGGCGAGACGGGGGAGCCTGTTCCAATGCACGGCCCAGAACACCGGCGAGCTCGTCTCTCAATCGGGGTGCGGACCATTTATGAACCATGAACTTCATCCGGGCCGTTTGGCGCGATTCCCTGGGTCCTTTCTCGGCGAAGATCCGGCAGATAGCTTCGCAGGTTTCCGCAACCATGTCTTCCGTAATGAATACATCCAGGGGAACCCCCATAAAGGGACGCGCGCTTAATCCGCCACCGACAAGGATATTAAAGCCATGGAAAATTTTCTTCCGATTTTTAATTTTCTTGGCAGGTTGGCGTAAATTCGTTTGCCTTCGAGCTGTCGGTTGACCTGATTTACCAGCGGGCGCACATCGATATATTCCCCTTTCTGGCGTCCTGCGAGCGGGCATGCGACAATATTCCGAGGCGTGTCTCCACATGAGGCTCTGGTGGACAGGCCGACGGAGTGCAATCTACTGATCAATTCGGGAATATTTTTAAGAGCAATCCAGTGAAATTGAATGTCCTGCCGGGTAGTGACGTCCAGTGAACCTCTCGCAAAGTCCCGGCCGGCCTGGGCGATGCACCGTGCCTGTCTGGCATTCAGCCAGCCTCCGGGAATGCGTACGCGCACCATGAAACAGCCTCTGCTCGGTCTCTGTTCATAGATTCCGTACCATTTGAACAGTTCGAGATCCTCTTCCTTAACCAGCTCGTATCCCTCAGCTGCATATCTTTCAATGTCTCTCCAGACATCGTAGCCGCATTTGCGCTTTTTAATCTCCTCGATGGATTTTCCTCTCATAAAGCGTCCTTTCCCCGGTGCGGCCGGGATGAATTCTGCAAAGGTAGAATAGTCTGTTTTTAAATACAATTTCTTG
>JARRLM010000112.1:0-7581 GCA_037386985.1 Acidobacteriota bacterium
GCGCTTGAAGGTTCACCGGGGCTTTGGCCCCGGCGAATCCGTTCTATGAACATACGGCAAATTCCGCTGCATGGGAACTGTCTGAAGGATAGATTAGAATAATCCCGTAACTTTCCTGTTTTCGACATCCACATCAATTCTTCTATAAGCGGGGTCGGATGCCGTGCCCGGCATAAGGCTGATGGCACCGGCAACAGGCACCACAAATCCGGCGCCCTTGTAAGTCAGGATGTCGCGCACCGGCAGAATCCAGCCTTTGGGAGCTCCCTTAATGTTCGGATCGTGGGAAAGACTGAGATGAGTCTTCACCATGCAGGTGCCGAGCTTGGAAATGTCGGGATCCGATTCCATCCTCGTAAGTTGTGCTTGAGCCTCAGGTGTGTAGCTGACACCATCAGCGCCATAAACCTCTTTCGCGATCTTCTCGATCCTCCGGCTGAGCGGAAGATCCAGCTCATACAGGAATTTGAAGTCGTTCGGCTCGTTGCAGGCATCGACGACGGCATCGGTAAATTCCAGGGCTCCATCGCCGCCCTTCAGCCAGTGCTCGGATACCGCAACGCGCGCACCCGCAGCCTCGGCATTCTTCTTGATGATTTCGATTTCAGCCTTGGTGTCCGTGTAGAAAGAGTTGATGCAGACAACGGGATTGATCCCGGCTTTCTTAACATTCTGGATATGCTTGACCAGATTTTCGCAGCCCTTTTCAACCAGATCCACCTGTTCTTCTTTGTATACGGGATCCAACGGTTTGCCCGGAGGAACGGGAGGGCCGCCACCGTGGCTCTTGAGCGCGCGAACAGTAGCGACCACAACGGCGCAATGCGGCTTCAATGCGCTGTAGCGGCATTTCAAATTCCAGAATTTCTCAAACCCGATGTCCGCTCCGAATCCGCTTTCCGTAATATGGTAGTCTGAAAGTTTCAGAGCCAGCTTATCGGCCACAATTGAAGACTGGCCGATGGCGATATTTGCAAACGGCCCGGCGTGTACGAATACGGGCTGTCCTTCGAGGCTCTGCATCAGGTTCGGATTGATCGTGTTGAGCATCCATGCAGTCATGGCTCCGTCGACTTCCAGATCAGCCGTGGTGACAGGATCACCCTTCTTGTTGTAGGCAACGACGATCTTCCCGATTCTTTCACGCATATCTTTCAGGCTGGAGGCAACCGCAAGGATGGCCATCAATTCGGAACTGACCGCAATAGCGAATCCGGACGACATCATGAACCCGTCCATCCTGCCGCCTATACCGATGGTGATGTTCCGCAGCGCCTGGGCGCAATAATCGATAATCCATTTCATTTCAACGGCCCGGTGATTGATATCCAGCCGTTTCAGTTTCTTGGATTCGAGAATGGCGTCATCATAGTTGTATTCATGCTGCATTCTGGCTGTAAGGGCAACCATGCAGAGGTTGTGCGCATTGATAATGTCATTGATATCCCCGGTCAATCCGAGTGAAAAGGGCGTCAGGGGAATGCATTGTGACAGGCCGCCGCCTGCAGCACTCCCTTTAATGTTCATCGTAGGACCGCCCGAAGGCTGTCGGATCGCGGCGGTAACTTTCTTCCCTCTTTTACCCATGCCCTGAACCAAACCCATCGTGGTGGTGCTTTTGCCTTCTCCGAGAGGGGTCGGGGTGATTGCGGTAACGTCGATATACTTGCCGTTCGGCTTGTCTTTCAAGCGCTCCAGTACGGCTTCAAAATCAACTTTGCCATAATAATGCCCGTGAGGAATCAATTCTTCGTCTTTAATCCCCAGCTCATCAGCGATTTGCTTGACGGTTTTCATGTTTTTTTCACATGCTTCAGCAATCTGCCAATCCGCCAGTTTTGTTGGGTCGAGCGTAGCCATATACCATCCTCCCTGAATTCCAATAATCTTTCTTCTGTGTTGCTTTGATTATGATACAGACGTTTAATTAAGATAATTGTTTAGGTTATCTCACTGTCACTTCATAAGAAATCAATCAAATTTCAATCGATAAATAGCAAAAACTGCTCCTGCCGACCGTGTAATTATAAAGTAAATTCAAATAATGTCCATTTTTCAGGGAAAGAAAATCTCTGTTTCAAAAGAATTCACTGGAGGATCTCGCAGACCGGTATTTCCTGGAGTCATTCACAGCAAACCATGTAAAAGATTGCGAATAACTGAGGATAACGTTTCGAAGGTAAGGCTAAGCCGCCGTAAATGCATAATACAGAAGCATATCGTACGTGGCGCAAAAAGCCCTGAAAGGAATGCTGAAATGGGGATAAGTTCAAGCATCATATAAATAAATATGGCTTAGCCCCGCTCTGTATGGTATAAACGTGTCAAGAATAGCCTGCACGATGACCGTTATGTATGATATGTAGCACCCGTTACTGGAAATAATTTTCGGAATGTACCATGTAAACCCAATCCCCCTTTTCTGCACGGGTATCAAAAGCATTGTTTTGAAAGCAGTTTCATTGGAGGTTTAGAGAGATGGTCAGACACATAAACAGGCCGATTCTTGCTTGCTCAATTATACTCATGGCCGTATCGCTCGTTTCCTGCAGCGGCGGCGGTAACCTTGGAGGAGGATCTACAGGGTTCCTGGAGCTCAGCTTGATCGACAGCCCGAGTGATTACGATGCTCTTTTTATTACAATCAACGAGGTGCAGGTGCACCATGAAATAGACGGTTGGCAAACATTATCCGATCTGAACCTGGTGGAACCCATCAACCTTTTGGAGCTGGTAGGCGGCACCATGTATTACCTGGGTTCACCTGAATTGGCGATCGGTCACTATGACCAGCTAAGGCTCATTCTTGACAAGAGTGAAGGATCGAACTACTTGCTTGAAGAGAATGGAGAAGGTGAAGAAGATGATGTCGTGACACCGCTCAAGATACCCAGCGGACACAATACAGGCATCAAACTTGTGAATGGATTTGACATCGAGGCCAGCCATTATACAGAACTGATCCTGGATTTTGATGTAGACAAATCCGTTGTAGAAGCAGGAAAAAGCGGGCAGCACATATTGAAGCCTACCATCAAAGTAGTTGAATCGGTCACCAACTCAGTATCCGGTACGGTAGTGGATGCAGCAGGAGAACATCCTGCCATAGAAGACGCCATGGTCACTGCCCAAACCTACAGTGGACCGGGAGATTTGCCGGATGAAGCGGATCGGGTTATAAAAATATCCGACACCCAGAGCAATGAGCTGGGTGAATACTTTATGTACCTGCCCCTACTCGCCCCCACTGCCCTCCCCTACAACATCGTTGCGACTATGGAAGGCTATGCTCCCGCATGCCAGCAGCTCCCATCAAACGATCCCATGGGGTATTTGGCAGATTTTGAATTGGATGCGCTGGATGGAGATACAGGAACGTTTTCGGCTTCGGTGGTGGGCCTGGGAACGGAAGAATCGGTGACTATCAGTATCAGACAGGAAGATACTGTTGGTGATTGCGGTTATTTCGAAGTCGCTTCATTCAACTTGAACAACACGGGTGAAACGGATCTTATAACCCTGCCTACAGGCGATTACCGTATAGTTATTTCGGCAGAGGGATATGCGACAGATTTTGTGGACCAGAATTTGGCGGCAGAAGGCTTTTTGATTGAAGTTGATTTTTCGTAATAAAACCCGAAAAACAGAAATCTTCGCCTGTAGATTAAGAACAACCGGAGAATAAAAGGAAATAATCATCCTGTAATAGCGGTTTAACCCCGTTGGTCTGTTCCAACGGGGTTTTTTATATCAGCATATTGCAGAAAATCTAAAATACCTGAGAAGGTTAGATCCAAAATTTATTTTATAGATATATATTGTTTATTCATAACGTTTTACGACCATATTCCTAATTTTATAAATTATATTTGAATCGTGGTTTTCCCCCGTTTTACTTCTTGCTCTTACCGATGCGGTTGTAGTACTTTTCCGGGATCTTTTCGGGATCCTTGTAAAACACAAACTGGCAGGACCCGTGGCTGATCGGCTCGTCCACGATGTGGATTGGCCCGAAATCGCCGGTATTTTCAATCGAAAGTAACTCCATCACAGGGCAGTGCACGCAATAAATGGGGAAATCCTTCATTCCCCAGGTGATGTGATGGGGCTCTTTCACCTTCGCCAGGCCGGTCTCCGGTTCGTAGCCCCCTTTCTGAACAATCCTTTCACCGGATCCGCACGGCTGCATGGTGAGGCTGATTTTCTCATCATCCTCCGTGATCTTGATGGGCTGCAGGTGTCCCCGCAGGCCGCTGGCCATGTATTCCACTTTAGAGCGAAGATCAGGCAACTCGGGAGGCTTGAAAACAGTCTTGCCTTCTATCGTATGCGCTTCCCTTTCAGCCGCCTCTACAACATCAATCCCATAGTTTTTGTAAATGTATGTCAGAAGGCCCGTAACCCAGAACATGTATCCGTCATGCAGAAAGTTAAATTCCTTGTACATCCTGCTTGCCAGTTCCTTGGCCTTTTCCTTGTCGCCGGCGTCGATGGCCAGCAAAACCTGGTCCAAAGTGCGGGTTCCCATCTCTTCAAGTTCCCTGTCGGTAAATATACGGTCGCTATTCATCGCTGTCTTTCCTCCTCTTCCCGGATTGCCCCGGTACTCTTGCTCATAGTTGCCACTGCATCCATCATGTCGTCCATCCCCAGCTTCCGGAGTGTTTCCGGCTTGGGAAGGCCGGTGGACCGACTCCAGCCCCGCAGATCATAATATTCCCCGAGCATTTCCACACATTTGTTCCTGTCTAGGACTCTCCCGGTCGCATCCACCGGCCTGGCCCCCGGTCCCGGCATGGTCATCGCCGTGCCGTGAATGCTCAGCTCGAACTTCTCGGTAAAGTTGAACTCCGGCGGATAGTCGTCCTTCGGAACTTGATGCCCTTCCCTTACCCGTATCAGGCGCTGCATATTGAAAATACGTTCGGCATAATCATCCAGATCCGAGGCTGGTTGTCCGGTAATGGCTGTAAATATTTTCCCTTCCAGATCCGGATCTCCCACCGGCCCAAACCGGCTGAAGGAATATGTGATCGGGTAGACGAAATCGCAAAGGCCCAGGCTGTCCCTCAGGTATGTACGGTTCTGTATATTTCGTGCGGCGGTGGCTTTTCCCCGGTAGTGCGTCTGGTCCGCAGCCTCCTCGCTCCCCCACCATTTCCGGGCGATCTCCAGGTAATGCTCCGGTTTCAACCCGGGCGAGGACGGGTCCTGCATATGAACGTTCCAGGGGATGGCGAGATAGTCGATTTCGTGAACGCCGATTGGGTGCATGCGGGGTTCGAAAGGATAGATCAGAGCGTGCGTTATATAAACTCGGGGCGGGACGCCATCCATTGACCCGATCGGAGCCACGCTGTTCGGGAACAGGGCTGCCGCTTCTGTTTTGACCCTGTTCCGGATACGAACCATTCCTTCGGCAAGCAGATCCCCGAAACCTTCCCGGAAGGCGATTGAGCGCAGCAGGCTTTCAAGAAACTCTCGGGATCCTGTCTTCGAAAGCGGCAGACCGAGTTCATCATCGGTATAGACGCCCTTCTGATAGCAGGCCCAGAGCCACTCGATCATCGGCCCCAGCTCGAAGGTACCAATGGAATAGTCGTTGGCCAATTCGGGAGCATCAAAGAACGTCTTGATTTCTTCCTTCTGTCCATAAATCCAGGGCAGGTAGTATTCCATCGACTGGCAGCCTCGCAAACCGGTCATGTCCCGGTTTCTGCCTATGCGGTAAACATACTTTGAGCAGGTCAGGGCGCACTGGTAACAGTGGCGCTGTCCGAGTGCCTCCACGAGGTGACCGTGCCCTGTCATCCCTATCTTGGGCAGGATGGCCAGGCTGACCGTGTTCTTCAACTCGCGGGTATAGGCGGCAAGTTCCTTAACGCCGAAGCGGGCTTTGTGACCGTGCTCTTTTTTGATTATGTCTTCAACGGAGCAGGCGGTTTTGCCCCACAGGTGTGCGGCATCCTTCAGTACAACGTTTTCATATTCTACAACAAGGCAGAGCGGCCTGTCGGCTCGCCCGTCCAGGACGATGCCGTCCAACCCCGCCTTCTTCACCTCCGCCGGGAAAAATCCTCCCAGGCTGCCGTAGCAGTAACCCTCCGGGTAGGCCATGGGGGATTTTCCGGAAACAGACATCCTGGAGCAGCCCTGAGCTCCGGCGGCCGCCAGCGGGCCGGTCATAAAGATCAGGCGGTTTCCGGGATCGAATGCCGCGGTTTCCGGTCTGACCTGCTCCCAGTAGAGACGTGACGCCAGCCCGCGTCCGCCCAGGTACCTTTCGGCATAGTCCATCGTCGGAATTTTTTCGAATTCTCCAGTCGTGAGATCCACCCGGAGAATTCTGCCCACCCAGCCATTCACAATATTGAACCGCCTTTCCGATTTCTTAATATGAAGGATTTTCCGGGATGAAGCAATCACTGTCTCATCACGCGTCAATTTGAATTTTCGAAACATCCACTTTTGAATCCGGATATTTCATATTAATACGAAAATTCAGTCGGATTTTTTGGTTAATAATTGCACAATTACCCTGTGAACATATGCCTGAAGGAGGCACCCGTGAAACGACAGGAAAAGGACAAACCCGGCTTGCCCGGAATCGGGGAGAGATTCCAGGAAGAGACAAAATACACGCCTGCAAAACTTGCAGGGCATTATCTTGACTGGAGCAGTATGCCGGACCGCTATAAAGACTGTGCTGAGGCTATACGGAAGGTCCCCCTTCCCGATCCGCAGATTGACAAAACGGAAAAATTCTGGGACGTTATTTCAAGGCGGCGCTCCATGCGCCATTATACTGCAGCCGCCAGTCTATCCATCCGGGACCTGGCGATGCTGCTCTGGGCGACCCAGGGTATCACGGCGGCATCAAGTCAATTCGAGTTCCGATCCGCGCCATCGGCGGGGGGATTGTATCCTATCGAAACCTATCTCATGTGCAGAAACGTCGAAACGCTGGAGCCTGGTATCTATCATTTCCGGCCTCACGAGTTTGACCTGGAACTCATTAAAGCGGGCGATTTCGGTGTCGCATTTGCAAATGCTGCACTGGGCCAGTCCATGGTTTCCGATGCACCGGTCTGTTTCATATGGACAGCTCTTGTACAACGGAGCAAGTGGAAATACCGTCAAAGGGCTTACCGCTATATTTACCTGGATGCCGGCCATATCGCGCAGAACCTTTACCTCGCTGGAACTGCCATCAACCTGGGAGTCTGCGGTATCGGAGCTTTCTTTGATGATCATATAAATAATCTGCTTGGAGTTGACGGTGTCGAAGAAACGGTTGTCTATTTGGCTTCGCTCGGCCGCCCGGACCGGTAGAATCCTAAATATTTTCTTTTAACACAAATTTCAGAAAGAATTGATAATATGAAGGAAATTGATAATCATCGTGTCTTTTCTCAATTGTTTTCAACAATTATAGGGATATGCGTCTTATATACTAGAGAGATGTTTCCCGCTATGAATAGGCATTATTACTTAGAGCGTAAAATTATGCTTGCTTTAAAGTCAAAATAATGGTTTTTTTAATTGCTTAGTAGCTAAAATCAATATATTTGAAGGAGAGGG
>JARRLM010000113.1:0-9936 GCA_037386985.1 Acidobacteriota bacterium
CAACCGCTGGCAAGTTTTCTTCTCGTAAAACAGAAACTGGCCGAAATGGCCGCTCTCGCCTACGCGATGGATGCAAGCACTTACCTGACTGCAGGACTTATCGATGCCGGAGAAGAGGATATCATGCTGGAAACGGCGATTCTTAAAGTGTTTGCCAGCGAATCCCTCTGGAAAATAACCTACGACACCATGCAGCTTTTCGGAGGACGATCCTTTTTCAGCAGCGAACCTTTTGAACGGTTGATGCGCGATGCGCGCATCAACATGATCGGAGAGGGCTCCAACGAAGTCCTCAGGATATTTATCGCCGCAGTCGGTTTGCGGGAAGTAGGAATGAAGTACAAAACCCTGCTGCATTCCATGAAAAATCCTTCCCTGGCGCTTCCTGCATTATCTCAATTCACTCGACGCTTGATTCGAATATTTTCGAAACCCGAAATGCCTGTACGGTCCCCTCTCCTTGCACCCCAGGCAGGCCGGCTATGCCGCTCCATCAGACGTTTCTCTTTCTCAGTTTTACGCCTGTTGGCCAAACACCGCGAGGCTGTGGTCGAAGAGCAGTTGAAGTTAAACCGAATCGCAGAAAGCGCTATCTCCCTTTATACGGCAGTGGCGGTTCTCAGTAAAATCGACAGCCGTCTGCAATCCGGAAACGGCAAGGAAATTGCATCGGAGCGTGAGACGGAAACGGCGCGATTTTACTGTGATTTTGCGCTTGATAAACTGGATGATTCCCTGAAGCGCCTGTTCACGAACAACCGGGACAGGGAGATAGACGCTCTCTCCGATATTCTCACAGGAGCCGACGTTCCGTGACCGATCCAAAAGCCCAGACTGATACAAGCCCGAAAGAATCGCTCATGGCTCAACCGATCTGGACTCCGTCCCCCGAACGCATCGCCAACTCCAATCTCAGCCGATTTCTCAACTGCATTCGTACGGAGTGGAACAAAAACCTGCTGAATTATGAACAGCTGTATCAATGGTCGACTGAAAAGCCTGAAGAGTTCTGGCCCGCTGTGTGGAAATTCTGCAACGTCAAGGCATCGCGCCTTTGGGACGAGGTGTTAACCGACGGAGACAAAATGCCCGGGGCAAAGTGGTTTCAGGGAGCGCGACTCAATTTTGCGGAAAATCTTCTACAACGCAATGACGACAAAACCGCCATGGTTTTCCGGGGTGAAGACCGGAGCAGCAGACAGATGAGCTACGCCGAGCTGAATGAATCGGTCTCTCAACTGTCGGCAGCCATGCGCGCCTCCGGCGTCAGGCAGGGTGACCGCATCGCCGGGTTCATGCCCAACATGCCCGAGACCGTCATAGCCATGCTGGCGACCGCCTGTCTTGGCGCCATCTGGTCGTCCTGTTCGCCCGATTTCGGCGTCAACGGCGCGGTGGAGCGATTCAGCCAGATAAAGCCCAGACTGCTGTTTTGCGCCGACGGCTATTTCTTCAAAGGCAAAGAGATCGACTCGCTGCAGCGTGTTAAAGAAATTGCAAAACAGCTGCCCAGCGTCGAGCACGTAGTGGTTACACCGTATGTGCGCGTCCATCCGGATATCGGCTCCATACAAAACAGTGTTCTGTTCGGCGATTTCGTGTCCGCTCATTCTGTTGAGGAAATACATTTTACGCAGCTTTCATTCGATCATCCGCTCTACATTCTTTATTCATCCGGCACAACAGGGCTTCCAAAGTGCATTGTGCACGGTGCCGGCGGTACGCTGCTGCAACATTTGAAAGAGCTGATACTGCATACCGACCTTAAGGAAGAAGACCGCATCTTTTATTTCACCACCTGCGGCTGGATGATGTGGAACTGGCTGGTCAGCAGCCTGGCGACCGGAGCAACCGTGATGCTGTACGATGGCTCTCCCTCCTATCCCGCCCCGGATACTCTGTTTGATTATGCGGCATCGGAAAAAATAACCATTTTCGGCACCAGCGCAAAATATCTCTCCGCATTGGAAAAGAGCGGCGCCACACCGAAACAGAACCATGATCTGCGTGCGCTGAAAACGATCCTGACCACCGGTTCGCCGCTGATGCCGGAATCGTTTGAATACGTTTACCGCGACATAAGGAACGACGTGCAGCTGTCATCCATCTCCGGCGGCACCGATATCGTCTCCTGTTTTGCCCTGGGCAACCCGATTCTGCCCGTATTCAAAGGCGAACTGCAGTGCCGGGGGCTCGGTATGAAGGTCGCTGTTTACGATGAGAACGGAAATTCCGTCGTAAACAAACCGGGTGAACTGGTGTGTGAAGCACCGGCTCCATCGATGCCCGTATGTTTCTGGAAAGACGAAAATAACCGTCGTTATATCTCCGCCTATTTCGAACGCTTCCCCGGCGTATGGGCGCACGGCGATTATGCCCAACTCACCGACAACAACGGCATGATTATTTATGGTCGCTCCGATGCCGTGCTCAATCCCGGCGGCGTTCGCATCGGTACGGCGGAGATATACCGCCAGGTGGAAAAACTCGACGAAGTTATGGAATGCATTGCGGTAGGCCAACAATGGCAGGGGGATGTCCGTATCCTTCTGTTTGTAACACTGCGTAAGAACATCAGCCTGACAGGTGAACTCATCGCACGCATCAGGAAGGAAATCCGCGAGAATACAACGCCGCGCCACGTTCCGGCTAAAGTGATTCAAGTAAGCGATATTCCGCGCACCATCAGCGGCAAGATTGCCGAACTGGCGGTGCGCAACGTGATTCACCACAGGCCGGTTACCAACACCGAGGCATTGGCAAATCCGGAAGCATTGGAGCTTTACAAGGATCTGCCGGAGCTTGATAAAGAATGAGGCAATCCATGAACCCATTTCAGGCATTTCGTATTCACAACGATAATGGCGTCATTCGAGCCGGTTTGGAATCGATCACCCTGGACGACCTGAACGACGGAGAGGTCGTTATAGAAGCGGCCTATTCCGGAATTAATTTCAAGGACGCCCTGGCTGCCACCGGAAAAGGAAAAATCCTCAAACGGTTTCCTCTTGTCGGAGGCATTGATGTATCAGGCACGATTGCCGGCTCTAAAAGCAGCCGGTTTAAGGAAGGCGATGCTGTGGTCATAGCGGGCGCCGGACTCGGAGAAAGATATGACGGCGGTTTTGCCGAATATGTGCGTATCAAGGCGGATTGCGTTGTCCCTTTGCCCAGCGGACTGACACCGTTTGAAGCTATGGTCCTAGGCACTCCCGGTTTTACAGCGGCTTTGGCCCTGTATCGTCTGGAGGAAAATCACCAGGATCCGGCCAAAGGCCCGATCGTGATTACGGGGGCCAGCGGAGCCGTCGGCAACCTGGCTGTCGATATATTTGCCAAGGAAGGCTATGACGTAACGGTTGTCACCGGCAAAAAGGGACAAAAGGAAAAACTAAGACAACTGGGGGCGCATTCCGTATTGCTGCGCGAGGAAATCGACCTGGGCTCCCGGCCACTGGAACGCGCCCTCTGGGGAGGAGCTGTGGATACCGTCGGCGGAGAAATCCTCGCGTGGCTGACGCGCACCGTCACAGAGTGGGGCAATATTGCCTCCATAGGTCTGGCAGGCGGCCACGAACTCAACACGACCGTAATGCCCTTCATACTTCGCGGCGTCAGCATACTCGGCATCAGCTCCGCGAACTGCCCGTACGCTCTGAGTCGCGAGATTTGGCAGCGCCTGGGCCATGAACTCAAACCACGATACCTGGAGCTTATTCACAGTAAAACGGTTGGACTGGACCAGCTAATGCAGGTGTTCAACGCAATGATGGCGCGTAAAACGGAAGGCCGGACGGTAGTGAAAATCAAATAAGCCCATCCAACCGCTCTTTTCCAGCCATTGCAACATCAAAGTGCCAGCTATACCCAAAAGCCGGGCCGTGCACTATATTCCTAATTTCATCAAATTGGTGGCGAACAATGCTACAGGAGTTGTTCAGATGCTACGATTGGACCGAATCGCCCTACGACTGCGCCCAAGCCGGTACAACGGTGCAACCGGCCGCTAACCGCCGGCAATGGCCCCGACGATGAGAAAGGGTTCTCTCCCAGACACTACAGCGTCGGGGAGGGGAGTGTCCGGGGGCTCATGGGACAAATCCTCTTCACAAGCGAAAAACCGCAAGAGCTCCGGTCAACATCGGGTAACGGTCTTCAAGCGAGTCGAGGATTGAGCGCACCGTAGCCGGATCTTCAACTTCGAGTGTCACCTCAGCGCCGACGCCCGCCAGCGTTCGCAAATGGTGGGGAAGCATGATTCGGATCACGGCAGTGTTTGAACCTCCACAGACAGGACGGCCGGAAGATCGCGGACAATGGCCTTCCAGTGATCACCGGCATCTGCCGAGACATACACCTGTCCGCCTTCGGTGCCGAAATACACGCCGCATGGATCCAGCGAATCGACGGCCATTGCATCTCGCAACACGTTGACGTAGCAGTCGCGTTGCGGCAGACCGTCTGTGAGCGCTTCCCACTCGTTTCCGCCCGTGCGGCTGCGGTAGACGCGCAGCTTGCCCTCGGGCGGATAGTGCTCCGAGTCGCTCTTGATCGGGACGACATAAATAGTGTCCGGTTCATGGGAGTGAACGGCAATGGGGAAGCCGAAGTCACTCGGCAGATTCCCGCTGACTTCCTGCCATGACTCGCCGCCGTCGTCGCTGCGCATGACATCCCAGTGCTTTTGCATGAACAGCACGTCCGGACGCGACGGGTGCATTGCGATGCAATGAACACAGTGGCCGATTTCTGCCTCCGGATCCGGGATGTAATTGGACTTCAGTCCTCGGTTGATCGGCCGCCAGGAATCGCCGCCGTCGTCCGTGCAAAACACGCCCGCGGCCGAGATGGCGACGAAAATTCGTTCGGGATTGCCCGGGTGTAGAATGATTGTGTGCAGGCACATGCCGCCTGCGCCGGGAGTCCACCGGGAGCCTGTTCCATGGCCGCGCAGTCCTGCAACTTCCCTCCACGTCTGTCCTCCGTCGGTGGAACAGAACAGGGCGGCATCTTCCACTCCGGCGTAAACAATGTCCGGATCGGTCAGCGATGGTTCGAAATGCCAGACGCGATGAAACTCCCAGGGGTGCTGCGTGCCGTCGTACCACTGGTGAGTAGTGAGCGGTTTGCCGGTTTCCGGGGACGTATCGTAAGTAAATTTACTGCTCTCCATCTTGGGCATGCCCTCCGGCGTGGTGATTGGCTCTCCGGGAGGTGCTCCGGGTTGATGCCACGTTTTACCTCCGTCATCCGAGCGCTGAACGAGTTGTCCGAACCAGCTGCTGGTTTGTGATGCATAAATTCGATTTCGATCAGCGGGCGAGCCTTTCAGGTGGTAGATCTCCCAACCCCCGAAGTAGGGACCGCTGATCTCCCACCCCCGACGCCTGCCGTCTGCAGTCAGAATGAATGCACCTTTCCGTGTGCCCACCAAAACCCTGACGCTGTTCATCATTTTCTCCTTATCTTCTTATAAAAAATTGTAGTCCCTTAATAAGAATTTTTGTAGATGATTCATCCGGCATAATCGTGAACTGAAATTAGCCGGACACACATACAGCAAACATTTTAGGCGCAGTTTGGACGCAAAATGCCCGCTATAAAAGCCGATTCCAATGATTTAGAGACGATAATATCCGGGTAAGGAAAAGCTGTAACACATTTATAAGGCACAACTTTTCCTATGATCCTTTGGAAAATGTTTGGGATGAATTCCTCTGAAAAAGAACAGGCTTGTTAATTTTCCTCCAAACAGAATGATGCTGTTCTGTCGGTATTGCGTATACTTGTAAAAAATGTCCAATTTTCAATTCATTTGCAGTTGATATTCCAGACTTCGGATGAAGCTGAGCTGCAGTTTTTAACCTCAAATATCGCTTTATATTGGTAGAAGTTGAAAAACAGATCGTTACTGCCGAATCTAGGAAATTACTATGCATTAGATTAAATGTCCAATTTTCATAAATTTTGCGGTTATTAAGGTATGGGATTCTTTTTTGTATATAAGCAGCATTTCAACTTAGTTTGATTGGAGATGTAATGAAAATCGAACCTAAAGCAGATTTCCCTAAATGGCATGAAAATCTGGCAGCCGGATCAGCAATTTAATAAACACTGAATAAAGTTCCCACCCTATGAAAGGAAATGAAAAATTGGTTTTCAACCCTTGAGGTTATTACAGGATTTGAAATTATGTACAGCAGCTCATTAACGGATGAAAGTCTGGTCAAGATATTTCTTGACGGTGACGAGGATGCCTTCACCCAGCTATATGAACGATATTGGTTGCGTATTTACATCGTAGCCTTTCAAATCATCCTGAACCTTGAGGAAGCCCAGGATGCTACCCAGGAGATTTTTATTAAGATTTATCGATCTCTTGATACATGGAACGTTCAACGGTCAAAGCTATCTACCTGGATTTACAGGGTGGCTGTCAATCATTCCATCGACCATTTACGTGTCCTCTCCCGCCGCGCTGAATCCCGACTGATTAGAAATAATGCTGCTTTTATTCTACAAGTATATAGAGCGGACAACTCTGCCGATTCTCCTTTCATAGCGCTTCGAAACAAGGAAGAAATCGGTCTGATTAGGCGTACCATTGAAAAATTGCCTGATCTGCAGAAGAAAGCATTCATTGGCCGTTATTTCAAGGATCTGGGCCTTGGTGAAATAGCCGAATTGGAACAGTGTAAAATCGGAGCCGTGAAAAGCGCGCTACATCGCGCCACGCATGCTGTTCGCCATATCCTTCGAAAATCCTGGGTTTAATTTCCCTTTTCCCCTCTACCCCATCTGCATATAATAGTTTCATATTTCACTTAGTTCCAAAAAGCTAAACAGATGCAAGAATTTCCAAAAGGGGTGCATATCCATTCTATGACGATTTCCCATCTGGGAAGGAACCAAGGAGTACATTGTGATATTTCATAGGACATTGTTGTTTGCAACCATTTTGCTTTTGATATATCCAACTCCTGCTGCATCGCAACGGGGTACTCTGGAACCGCCATCCTCCATCGTTGAAAGCAGCGGCAACCGAAAAGATCCTGAACTGTTGAAACAAGTTATGCCGCCATATACTGAAGAAGCACGCAAAGCACGCAAGGATGGCGTGGTTGTCCTCCTGTGTATTGTCCGTAAAGACGGCAATGCAGACAGTTGCAGGAGCCTCAGTCATCTGGGATACGGTTTGGATGAGTCTGCCATCAACACTATTGAAACAAATTGGCGATTTAAGCCAGCCACTTACAAAGGCAAACCGGTCGATGCCGCAAATAATTTAGAGGTTAGTTTCAAAATTTTTAATAATAATAGTGAACCCATTGGCAATCCAAACGATCTGGAACAGGTTCGCACAGACAGGGTCTCAGCGCAGTTCAACTTGGGGCTGATGTATCTTCAGGGTAATGAAGTTCCTCAGGACTACAGAGAAGCAGAGAAATGGTTTCGCAAGGCTGCCGAACAGGGCAATACTTCTGCACAGTGTATGTTGGGATCGATGTATGCCGCAGGCTTGGGGGTTGCAGAAAACAATATTCAGGCCTATATGTGGTTGATCCTGTCCATTGACGGATCAAAGGGTGAGGAAGCCCCATTCCTTCAAAAAGCAACTGAATTGTGTAATACAATCGTTAAGAATATGACGCCCCAACAAATAGAAGAGGTCCAAAGTTTGGCAAGTGAATGGAAGCCCATACGCCTGTCAATCCCAAAGCAGATTAGCGGCACTGTTCTGAAATCCAGGCTGATCAAACAGGTCACCCCTGAGTACCCTGAAGCTGCAAGGCGCGAAGGTGTTCAGGGTGTTGTTATCCTAGTAATCACAGTTGATGAGGAAGGCAATGTTGAAGAAATAAAGATTGCAAGAAAAGTACACCCGCTTTTGGATGAAGCGGCTATAGCGGCGGTTAAACAGTGGAAATATAGCCCTACATTATTAAATGGAGAGCCGATCCCGGTAACTGCAACCGTGACTGTTAATTTTGAAATGGATCGTAGATGAAGTCAGCAAATTGGATGTTGTCAAAAGAATCCTCTGCACTATGGCCGGCCTAAAATCGCTTCGGAAACACAGGAGTAATTGAAAGAAGCAATCTTAAGTAGTATATATATAGCGTCAGTATTTATTTTAGATTAGTTCTTTCAACAATAATATTTTTAACAGAAAGGAATCCATGGATAAAAATAGAATTTTAGAACTCGCTATCGAGGCACTTATAAGTCAAAAATCACAAATCGATTCTGAAATTGAAGGCCTTCGATCTCAGATGGAAGGCTTCAAAAGAACAGCCTCCTCCAAAAGAGAAACATCGGCGGTGAAGGCAGCAAAGAATAGGGCAAAATCTGCTGCTGAACGCAAGGCACACAGCCAGAAGATGAAGAAGATTTGGGCTGCGAGAAAAGCGAAGAAGGGTAAGGCAAAAACAGCAAAGGCTAAACCTGTGAAGGCTAAAGCTGGTGCAAAGGTTAGGCTAAAAACTGACGCCGAGAAAAAAGCCCTGAGCCTGAAGATGAAGGAAGTATGGAAGAAAAGGAAGGCTGCGGCCGCTGGCTAAATATCATACCTGCTTCGGCATGAAGTATTTCTTGTTATTCGGCTAATTGTCTCCAAATTTTGTTGACGGCAAACGCCCGGACCATATCCGGTCATAAGATATGGTCCGTCTTCGACTTCGATCGTTATAGCATGGTGGATGAGAAGGATCTTAAAAACGCTACAGCTCTGTTAGAAAAGCACTCAACAAGCGCTGCGGTCAGAATTTCGGGCACAGATGACCCTTTTGAGTCCGATCCTGAAGATTTAAAGAAGAATGAATCCAGCGAAGGAATCGGCGTAACCTATTGAAACAAAGTGGCGGAGGTGCATGGGAATCGAACCCACCGAACCCGGCTCCCGCCGAATCCCAACTGGATTTGAAGTCCAGGCCAGCCACCAGGCCAGATTCACCTCCGCATAATCGTGTGATTGTAACAGAAACGTGTGGGTGTCCAATCTTAAATCGCAGAATATTTTTCATTTCATCAAAACTCACGATCCGGGCTGTAGGACCTTGATCGGCAAGCCTGTAGAATCCAACCCCCCTGGCTCCTTTACTATTTTCAATATAAGAATTCCTGATGAGAAAGGTCCCTCAACCATGATACAGTGGGAGGCTAGATATAAATGAGAATTAGAGGGAGTCAAAGGTCAAAGGTCAAAGGACAGGAGACAGAACTTAGAACTTAGAACTTAGAACTCAGAACTTATGGATCGTGCATTAGACAATCGACAAAAACCAAAAATTCGGCTGAATGAAAAGGAAATCCTCCGGTCCACGATTTACCAGCTTAATGAAGGCGTCATCGTAGCGGACAAGGAGGGCCGATTTCTGATCTGCAATGAAGCCGCTCAATCCATTCTGGCGATAGGCGTGGATGAGCATTCCCCTAAATCCTGGGGGGAAATCCACGGCTGTTACATGCCGGACGGCGTCACTCTGTATGCTCCCGAAAAATTGCCCGTGACAAGGGCGCTTGCCGGCGAAACCGTACCGGAAACAGAGATTTACATCCGCAATGCACAATGCCCGGCCGGGATCTGGATCCACGCGAAGGCGAGCCCCCTAAAGGATAAAACCGGCGACATTTGCGGTGGTGTCGTCGTGTTTCACGACGTCACCAAAAAGAAAGAAACCGATACGCATATCAAGACCCTGACCAACGCCGTGGAGCAGACAGCGGACGGCATTATCATATGCGACAGGGGCGGACTGATCGAGTATGTCAACCCAGCCTTTGAGAAAACTACGGGATACAAACTCGAAGAACTCGTCGGGCTGACGCCCCGCATACTTAAATCAGGCGTACATGACGATAGTTTTTACGAAAAGCTCTGGACCAAGATTCTGTCGGGACACGTATTACGAGGTACGATTGCCAATCGGAAAAAAA
>JARRLM010000113.1:9961-15656 GCA_037386985.1 Acidobacteriota bacterium
AGATTTTTTACGCGGAACAGACCATTACCCCGATGTGGGGCTCCACGGGGGTGATCACTCACTTTGTTACCGTTATCAAAGATGTAACCGAGCAGAGGAAGATAGAGCAACAAAAGTTCCAGATGAGCCTGGCCCGCGCCGTACAGCAACAGTTTTACCGCATGCCTCTGCCCAGGATAGAAGGATTCAAATTCGGTGGAGCGGCATTTCCCGCTGATGCTACCGGGGGAGACTATTTCGATGTCCTGCCTCTGCCCGGCGATTCCATCGGAATCGCCATCGGCGATGTCAGCGGCCACGGCATAGGCTCCGCGCTGCTGATGGTGGAGCTCAGGGCATTTCTTCGGGCCTTTGCGCAGCAGAGTTCAGATGTTGGAGACATTTTTTCCCTGACCAACAATGCTCTCGTCTCCGACCTGGAGGAGGATCGCTTTGCCACCTTGATCTTCTGCTGCCTCGATCCTTCCACGCGATCGTTCATTTACGCAAGTGCCGGACATACGCCGGGCTATATTCTGGACGCGGACGGAAAGGTGAAACAGACACTCGACAGTACGGACATCCCGCTGGGATTCATGCCCAACCACAAATTTACCTGCAGTGACCGGATTGATCTGCAATCGGGGGATATTCTTGCTCTGCTCACAGACGGTATCACTGAAGCGGAAAGGCCGGATCAGGAAGCCTTCGGCATTGAACGGGCACTTGAATATATCCGGACTCACAGACATAAACATGTGCAGTTAATCATAAACGGGCTATACAAGGCCGTCAGGGATTTTTCAGACGGGCTGGAGCAGGTCGACGACATTACGGCCGTTCTTTGTAAAGTCAAGTAGGCCGCAATTCAGACAGCAACACCCGGGCATACATGGCTATTTGTAAACCCGGCCGGAAGATAAGGAGGTTCCATGTTCAGTGGAAAAGTAGTCGGATTTATTGGCGCCGGAAATATGGGAGAAATACTGATCCGAGGATTAATCCAGTCTAAAAAAGTGACCAAATCCAATATCCTGGCCTGTGATATAAACAAAGACCGTCTGGCCCACATCTCGAAAACCTACGGCATCAAGACCACCAGTTCCGACAAATGGCTGATCAAAAAAGCATCCATCATTATCATCGCCGTTAAGCCGCAGAATATCGACGAACTCCTGGAGCACCTATCCAAATTAAGCCATGAAGGGCATCTCTTCATCTCCATAGCCGCCGGCATAACAACAGAGAGAATCGCCGAGAAGATGCATCACCAATCCGGCATCATTCGAGCGATGCCCAACGCACCTGCTTCGGTGCTTGCAGGTATCACGGCCCTGTACCCGGGACGGAATATAACTTCAGACGATCTTCAAAGGGCTCGTTCCATTTTTGAATGCGTCGGCAGCACAGTAGTATTAAAAAATGAAGCCCTTATGGATGTCGTAACCGGTCTTTCGGGAAGCGGTCCGGCCTATGTGTTTCTGGCCATCGAATCGTTGAGCGACGCCGGAGTCCAACTGGGGATTTCAAGGCCGGAATCATCTCTCCTGGCTGCCCAAACTGTGTATGGAGCAGCCAAAATGCTGCTCGAAACAGGCAAACACACAAGTGAACTGAAAGACCTGGTCGCAACACCCGGAGGCACTACCTTTGCCGGACTAAAAATGCTGGAAAAGTGTAACTTCCGATCCACCATCATGGAAGCGGTGGAAGCGGCGACGATACGATCGAGAGAACTCGGGATCCTGATCAACTCTAAGAAGGGAAAAACCGATTAACGGGTTCTCCGTTCAGGGTTCAGGATTCAAGGTTCAGGGTTGAACCTCGTTACCTGTATAAGCCGGATTTCAGATTCCGCCGTATCCTCCATATTTCAGCAAGCACTTCGAAATACGTTCCTACAGTAACCTTGCTCCCGGAAGCATTCCTCCAGGTAATGGGGACTTCACGAATCCGATATCCCAGCGACTGTGCAATGACCAAAAGTTCTATATCGTATCCCCACGTGTCGATCGTGAGTCGCGGGAAAATGCGTTCCACCGCTTTAGACGTGAACATTTTGAATCCAGCCTGCGTGTCGAAAATCCCGGGCACGGCCAGGGTTCGCACTAGCCAGTTGCCGAGCCGCCCTGCAATCTCTTTCATCCTCGATTGATGCCGGTCGATGACGGAGTCCTCAAGAGCCCGCGAGCCGATCACTACATCGAAGCCCCGGTCGAAAAAAGGCCAGAAACTGTCAACCTGGTTCAAGGCTGTTGAATTATCAGCGTCCATAAAGAGACGGAAAGTCCCGTGCGATGCCATAATCCCCCGTTTGACCGATGCCCCTTTCCCGTGATTCCGGCCGTCCGGATGCTGCAGCACTTCCATTAAAACGGGCGAGGGATCCTGTTCAAGAACAACCCTTTCGGTAGCATCACCCGATCCGTCGTTCACGACAATAATTTCCGATCTGTAGGGTTGTGCTTTCAGATAGGCAAGTACGTCTTCGAGCGTACGGGGCAGGCGCAGTTCTTCGTTGTAGGCGGGGATGACGACCGACAGCCGAATATTCGAAGATTCCACCATTAGGAAAATTCAAGCCCTATTATTAAATGGGGCGAACACAAGTTTCGCCCCTACAATCATTTTTTCGTATAATTATTTGCGAAACAGAACGAGGGTCAGGCAATCGTTATCTCAGAACAGAGATAAACATCCTGGATCGCATTCAGCAGAGCGATGCCTTCTTCCATCGGGCGCTGGAACGCCTTGCGCCCTGAGATCAATCCCATGCCTCCTGCGCGTTTATTTATGACGGCGGTTTTTACCGCTTCGGCCAGATCGCTCGCGCCCGAACTGGCTCCGCCTGAATTGATCAATCCGCAGCGGCCCATATAACAGTTCACCACCTGGTATCGGGTTAAATCGATGGGATGTTCCGACGTAAGTTCAGAGTAGACCTTTTTATGTGTTTTGCCGAACTTCAATGCCTCATACCCCCCGTTACATTCAGGAAGTTTCTGCTTGATGATATCCGCCTCAATCGTAACACCGAGATGGTTGGCCTGGCCGGTCAGATCAGCTGCCGTATGATAATCAACACCATCCTTCTTGAACGCGGGATTTCTAAGGTAACACCAGAGAATCGTCGCCATTCCCAGTTCATGCGCTTCATGAAAAGCTGCGGAGATTTCCTGGATCTGCCGTTTCGATTCTTCGGACCCGAAATAGATTGTCGCGCCGACAGCCGTCGCTCCGAGTTCGAACGCCTGCTCGACGTTGGCAAACAGGATCTGATCGTATCCATTCGGGTAGGAAATGAATTCGTTGTGGTTGATCTTGATGATGAAGGGTATCTTATGGGCATATTTCCGGCAGACCGAGCCCAGTACGCCGAGAGTGGAAGCTACGGCATTGCATCCGCCTTCAATTGCAAGCTCTACGATGTTCTCTCCATCGAAATAGATCGGATTGGGGGCGAAGGACGCCCCACCCGAATGTTCTATGCCCTGATCGACCGGCAGGACGGATACATAGCCCGTTCCGCCCAGCCTGCCGTTATTGAACAACGATTGTAGGCTCTTTAAAACCTGCGGATTTCTGTCGCTGCCGATCCATACCCGGTCGATAAAATCGGGGCCGGGCAGATGGAGCCGGTCGCCCGATACGGTTTTGCTTTTATGGTCCAGAAGGTATTTTGCCTGTTCATCGCCAAGCAGTTTGATAATGTCGTTAATATCGTTTCCATTAGGCTTCGCGTGCAGTATTGACATGGCTGAAATCACATCCTTATCAGATTCGTTAAATAAAGGCAGCCCCTGGAATGCGCCTCTTCCGGGGATCCATCATAGATTCGATTACGGCAACCATTTATATTTTGATGGTTCTCCGCATTCCTTAAAAAATGCGCCTGGTGCTGCTACGTTTCATACTTGAGTCAAATAATCATATAATTATCCTGGATGGCCAACAATGGTTTTTTAAGTTCTGAGTTTTGAGTTCCAGGTTCTGAGTTCTGGGTTAATAGTTAACGGTGAACGGTTGATAGTGCCGAATTCCGGTGAGAACGCTGGACGTGTGAAGGTTTGAACGTGCGGACGAGAGTTGACGGAAATTACCACTCTGGTAATCGGCGTCGAAATACCTTCATGGCGGCTACGATCTTTGACGTTGCTCGTTTAGACGTTCAACATTCGACTGTATTTGGCCTTTGACCTTATTAAGGAGAGCGATTCATGCACTGTTATGCCGAGGTTCGAACAGATCTGGGGATTTTCCGGGTTGTATGGAGCCCCAAAGGGATCACCTCAATCCATCCTGCCTCTCAAAGGGCTTCCGCCTTTGAAAAAGTCTACAAAAAGCGATTCGGAGAATATCCACTCAATCGGGACATACCCGATACTTACAAGAAAGCGCTTCGCGCAGCATTGCGGGGACGGCCCGTTCCTTCCGTCGCGGTCGACTGGACCCATTTCACTCCCTTTCAGCGGAAGGTGTTAAAAAAGTTACAGAAAGTCCCTGCGGGGAAGGTTCAGACCTACGCATGGCTTGCCCGGCAGGCAGGCCATCCCACAGCCGCCCGGGCTGTGGGAAACGTAATGGCCCGAAATCCCATCCCCGTTCTGATTCCGTGTCATCGAATCGTACCGGCATCCGGGGGAATCGGGAACTACGGGCTTGGGAAGAAACTGAAGAAAGAGCTGTTGTTGCGGGAAGGGGTTAGAGTTTGAAGTTTGGAGTTTGGAGTTAAATTGAGTTTCCGGGTTTGAGAATGCGCGGATTATTGTTCGATCTGGATGGAGTTGTTTACAACGCAGAGGAGCCTATAATAGGGGCTGCGGAAACCCTAGCCTGGGTGCAGCAGGAAGGCATTCCTCATCTCTTCGTTACAAATACTTCATCACGAGGGCGCAAGGCTCTGGCGGATAAGCTGAAGAAATTCGGAATCCACGCCGACCTGAATTCCATCCTCTCTCCCTGCAGCGCGGCTGCAGAATGGTTGAAAGAAAAGGGAGGCGAGGGCGCAGTGGCGCTATTCATAAAATCTGAAGCATTTGAAGAATTCGAGGGTCTGGAGCTTCTGCCGGATACTGCCCAAAGCGGCGCACGGCACGTCGTAATCGGAGATCTGAGTGAGACGTGGGATTTTGCCAAATTGAACCGGGCTTTCCGGTTGCTCCACTCCGATCCGGAATCATCCCTCGTTGCACTCGGCATGACCCGGTACTGGAATGCTGCTGACGGGCTCTGCCTGGATGTGGCTCCCTTCGTCGCAGCCCTGGAATGCGCCACCGGCCGAAAAGCGGTCGTTTTCGGCAAGCCTTCGCAGTCTTTCTATCGGGCGGCAGCCCAACAATTGCGGCTACCGCCCGGGGATGTTGCCATGATCGGTGACGGGATCGACACCGACGTTTTCGGGGCTCAGAATGCAGGAATGAAGGGCATTCTTGTGCGGACCGGCAAATTCAGGCCATCCGACCTCGACGGTTCCATCAAACCGGATGCCGTCCTGGACTCCGTCCGCGACATCCCTGCCTGGTATAAAAATTTTGGAGTTTGAAGTTTGGAGTTTGGCTTGATGGTAGGGGAAACATTGACGGATGAATGGATGAGCTGGTGAGTCCTGTTTCCGGGACGTTTTTCAGAAACAAGTCTTCAAGCCTGCAAATGTCCTCCCCATTTATCCATCATCGTTCCTCATACCATCAACGAAGGCTTGAACTTCAAACTCCAA
>JARRLM010000114.1:0-5862 GCA_037386985.1 Acidobacteriota bacterium
GTCCCAATCTCCATTGGCCTGGTTACGTCTGAAGACCTGGTAAGCCCCTCCTGTGGAAGCGTGGTCGAGGATCTTGCTAAGATTCCCCCAGCTCCGGCGCTCCATTACGATGAAAACCAAATCCGCGTGCGGGGAGGCGGAGCGGAAGCTGGTCTGCTGATCAACGGCATGAAAATCCGCACCTCTGATGGAGTTGAACAACCTGCATCGCAGCCTGTCTGCTTCGACAATACTGAAGTTCTCAAACAGACGGTGGAGGTGCTCTATGAAGGAAATGTCGTAGCCACGTTTAACCTCTCTCAAAGACTGAAGGTTACCGAGCTCGACAAGCACGCCCGCTATGGCGACAATTTTTATTCCTCCCCTAGTCTGCTCCCCGGTCAAGTCCAGGTAATCCACGGACCATTCGACGGCCAGGGTCCCGGTACCAGTGTAGACGTAGGCGGGAAACCCGGACGAATTCTGGCGGAAACGTCACAGTCGCTGTACTGGCTCCTACCGGCGGACGGCGGATACGGCTCAATCAGCGTCACGGTGCGCGATGCTGGGCGAGGAGCGACCTTCCCGGTGTACGTGCTGGGGCTAGCTATGAGCGCTGACCGTTTAAAGCTTCTGCGCGGCGAATCCACAGCCATGCAGGCCAAGGTATTCGGCCCGGAGCTGATGCCGGCTGAAGCGTGGAGGGCGGGCGATGTTTCGGATGTGGTGGATATGGCCAATGTGGCCAAGAAATTTCCCGACTTTAAAGTGCCGAAGCCGGGCGGGCCGGGGGTTATTTTTTTCCGCCTCGACAACATAAGCCGCAACACCGTTTCCATGAAGCCTTCCAAGAATGAGAGCTTCGTTGTCAAACTGGACCGCGGCAGTTTTTCGTCCGGACCCTACACCTACGAGGGCAAGATCCAGTCGAAAAAGGCGGGCGGATTCCAAATCGATGGACTCGTGATCGCGTTCTTTGAGCCGATTCCAGGCAATCCCCTGCCTCCACAGGATCCCGAAATCGAGCAGCCCGGCACTCCGGTGACTCCTGCTTCCCCAGGCCAATAGCCCGGTTCCGGAGGACTGCAGGTATCGCATGAAATGGAAACTCTGGTGACGTGAACGGGGGGACTGCACCGGTGCCGGGACCGGTTGCAGCAGGAAGTCGTCGCGGCGCGCATGGCCCAGACACGGACCAGGCGGCACAGAAGAACGAGGCAGACGCGCAGAATCAGTCTTCTGCCGTATGGGTCGAATCCTTCAATTTCTGTCCTTATTCAAAATCCTACAGTAGAAAATTTAAAAGAAAGTAGGCAATTGGGAGCAAAATGTAGTCCAGGAGTCCAAGATAAAGCAGCCCGAATATTATAAGAAAACCGTAACGTTCCAGCCTCAGGTAACCGGACACCATATGGGACGGCAGGAATCCTATCACTACCCGGGAACCGTCCAACGGTGGGATGGGGATCAGGTTGAAAACCGCAAGAATCACATTGATGACGCAAATATATGCCAAGAAAGTCGCGATAACTCCTTCAAAAGGAAGTATCCGGAGAATTACGCCGGCAATGGCAGCAAGAATCAGGTTGCTTCCAGGGCCCGCCAATCCGACCAGCATGACCCCTTTCTTCACATCACGGAAGTATCTCGGATTAAAGGGAACCGGCTTGGCCCACCCAAGGAGGACCGGGCTATGAATCAGGATCAGAAAAAGGGGAAGCAGAATCGATCCCATGAGATCGATATGCGGCAAGGGATTGAGCGTCAACCTCTTGGCATCCCTGGCGGTTGGATCACCGAGTCGATAAGCCACATACCCATGCGCCACTTCGTGCATGATAATGGAGAACACAAGAGCCACTATTTTGATAACCAGTACCATATAAATTTTCCCTCAGCAGGACTACAATTTACCACTGATTCGAGAAAGCTAACAGATATAGATGGAATTAACTGCACCTGGTTTGAAGAAATGAAACATAAGGCGTCGGTAGAGTGGCTTTAACTTGCTATTTCGGTATCCTCCCTGTGTGGTCGAATGATGAAATAGATGAACACGCACACTGCCAGTAACCCTCCCGCCGTGAGGCTCATGGCACGGATCGCGGCCGTTCCATACTCCGGAATCTTTGAAAGATCCAGCAACCAACCCACGATCCAGATCGCCAGACCGTTCAGGGCCTTCACGATGAAGTTGAAGACCCCGAAATAAATGCCGACGCAATCTGCAGCGCCGCGTTCACGAGCACAGGCTGTTATGGCTTCTCCCTCCAACCCGAGCAAGACGGCAGCCATAGGACCAGCCAATGCAAAGACAATGGATGCCGTCATCCATCTGCCCCCGATCCAGGATTCTCCGAGCCCGGCACTGGCTGCGTAGACCAGTCCCAGCGCCAGCGAGGCGACAAGAATCGCGTTTTCCCACCCGAGCATACGGGAGAACCTTGGAACGAGAACAAAAGCAGGAATGGCCGTTGCAAGGAAAGGTCCCATGATTCGCGCTACGTCCGCTTCCGTGCCGCCGAGCAGGTCCCCGGCGATAAACACAGAAGCGGCTGTCATAATCGTGAAGGACATCTGAGAGCCGGAGAACATGACGAGGACCGAGACGAATCGGCGATGATGGAAGGCATCGATCAGAGTGACAAACAAAGATATCCGGCGCTTCTGGACTGCAGAAGCGGAGGACTGAAAGCCTTTCGGGGCCGCGAAATAGGGGAGCAGCATCAAAACGCCTGCCGGAATAGCAAAGGCCAGAGCGGCTTTTGCATATCCATACGATTCAACCAGGAGCGGGCTGACTAAGCCGGCTATAGCCGTGGCGATTACGAGACCGGCGCCAAGAAGATTGGAGAGAAGCCGCCGTTCGTTCGCATTATCTCCACCATAATCTTCGATCAGACTCCAGTAGGGAATCCCGTAAAAGGTGTAGCCGACGAAGAAGAGGAACATTCCTGCCACAAGCAAAAACCAGCGAGTTCCGGGGTCCATGGCATGGGTGGGCGCAAAGCAAAGCGCCAGGCCGACAGGGGGAACAACGGTGGAAAACCAAAGAAGGCTGCGCCGCTGGCGCCCCCTTCGAACCCATAGGTCGCTTAGGATGCCCGCAAGAGGATCGGTGATTCCGTCGAATATACGAAATCCGATTAGGGCGGCACCGATGGCTGCACCTGAGAACAGGGTAAATAACGGAATCGAAACATCGCTACCTGTAACGGTCTCAGGTCCTGCGTGTGCCGGAGTAGTATCTCCGAAACCGAGTATCCAGGTGAAGAAAAATCTAGCCAGGACCATCATGCCAATCTGGCCGCAGATATACAGAATTCGACGGTAGACGTTCACTCCGTTCCATCCCTTCGATGTCGGGCAAATATGACCGAGCCTGCCCAATGTAACAGAATTGGGGAAGGGTTTCAGGCCATTATTTCTTCATAATGAAAATGAAGCAAAGAGCAGATGGACATGCATTTGATGCATTGGACGGCAATCGATATGAGGATCCGTCCGGCCATCAGTCCATGGGAGCAAAAACAGACTTCGACCGGTCTTTCTCAAGTGCCTTGAAATCTTTATGGCCGAAATTAAAATATTGGGTGATTTATCGGCAATATTGCAACTTCACCCCCGTTCACTCATAATTGGGAAACGTGCTGGAAAGGGGATCTCGTATGCGAAGGACCCAATTTGCATGGCAAGGGTTGTAGGGACGGTACGAATTCGGCGGATAGACTCTCTATTGCCGGATCTATACGGTGTAATCCGGAGTTCCCATTCCCTCCTGGTTTATCTCGCGCACTCCCTCCACTTCATGGACGGTTTCGATTATTGCATCAATTGCTGAGGACGGGCGGATCCTTCCTTTTAAATAGATTGTTCCGCAGTCCGCTTCCACCTCGATTTCAATGGAAGCGGTTTTCGAATTGGCTGCAAGTGCGGACCGGACGCGGCTTGCAAGAAACAAATTCTCCATGGCATTATTGCTTTCATCGGTTGCCTGGAATTCTTTGCGCCCTGCCGTGACCGCCACGATATCCACGGCACCTTTAAGATCGAGCGTTTTAAGATTAATCATCAGGTCGTAAAGATCTGGATCCAACCAATCTACCCCGTACAGAAAGCGGCACCAATCTTTCCTGTAGCGATCCATTCTTTTAATATAGTTTATTGCATCTTCACGTAACATGTTCTCTCGCTTCATCAGCATTTGGATACGAAAAGGTAGTGGGGCGACAACGTGAATACTCAGGACATGCGAAATTCCGCGAAGAAGAAGGTATCCCGCGTTGCCGTGGTAGATAATCCTGTCTTCTCTGGCCTGCTCGCAGAGAGCCGCCTGAACAAAGCTCAGGTAACGTCTGCGCTCGTGCTGGAAGCGTTCCCAAAAGCCCGGCGGCTTCAATAAAGCTTCCTCCAGTGTTTTGACCGACACACCATATTTCGAGGCCGATTGAATGATATCTTCCCGGCTTACCAGCCTGCATCCAGTCTTTTCGGCAAGACCTTGTGCCAGCAGAATGCCGCCACTGGCGGAACCACGGGATATTGTAATGATGGGCATTATATACCTCCATCCTCTCCCAATCCCTGCTTTCGTCCTGTGGATCGGGAGTTAAATAATTGGTTTATTACTGTATTTTGCGAAATGCATTGAAATAGGATTCAACGCTTTCCTCATTCTGCATCTGGGTGTCAAGCTGCCGGCTGAAACCGATTAGCTTGCCGAGTGTTTCGAGGATCTTTAAAATCCTTTCGACTTCCCATCTCTTCAACCGTGCTATCACCAGATCGCTGCTCACGGTAACCTTGAAACCCATGTTTTCCAGTATTCTTTTGAGCAGAATTGCCCTGAGTTGTCGTCTTTTGCTTTCCGTGACTCAGCCTACGAATCGGAAATATACGTAGTTGTCGTCTGTATTCTCGGAGACATACGCGTCGATGACGTTGAAATGATATCCCAGTCTAAAGTTTATATTGCAGTAGCATTCCGAAAGAACGGCCAGGTTTTGTCCCCGATATTCATTGGCAATATCCGTGATTGAAAACCGTGTGACGCTGGAGACAAAATCGTCCAGTCCGAATTGCATGGGCTGGGTGCTCCACACTCCCGGTGTCATCATGCCTTTCAATACGGCTTTCATTGGAATGGATCGAAATTGATTCAAGGATTCGATCGAATCCTTGGTGAAATCTTCATCCAATCCGCCCCCCAGGTCGATCACATAAAGCCCAAGCGGAATTGGCAAACGGACTTTTTTGGATTTCACACCGCGAAACCGGCGCGAAGAAATATTCAAATCAATCAATTCCTTGACGGCTTTTTCATGGCTGAAACGGATGATGTCATGATACGTTTTGCAATTCTTTATATTGAAACTTGCATCATCAGGGTCAATAAGATTCAACCGTGAAATTTTCCCAAGAAGCCGTCGAAGGATTTTATATTCTTCCAGGTCCCGGAATACGTCTTCACGCTCGGCCTGGTATTCCAGCAGTTCTTTTATGATTCCCCGGTATATTATATTTTCTTCGGCATCCACGGTGATTTCGTCCCCGTTGGATAAAAGCTGCGTGGCGTTTTTCGTGTCGACAATCATCGGCACTCCATATTCCCTCGCAACAGTAGCCAGGTGTCCTGTGGAGCTGCCCAGGTCTGTGATGATTGCCGAGGTCCGACGTATTATAGACGCCAGCCTGGGGGAGGAGGATTCCGTGACTGCTATAGCTTCCGCGGGAAATGAGGCCGGATCGTCCTCTTCATCGACATGCCACACTTGACCTGGAGCGATTCCCCTCTGGGCGACTATTCCCTGATTGCACATAAGGACAGTCCTATCCGACAGAATGCTTCTTAGATTCGAGGTGTCGGTTGTTTTTCTTGGTGGA
>JARRLM010000115.1:0-5819 GCA_037386985.1 Acidobacteriota bacterium
GCTGGCTTTTCTATTTCTTTGGACTTACTTATTGACTATTGTATGCAATGGGCGCGATCCATTGCTATCTCATATCCGGCCGAATATATTTGCGCGGCCCGCCATCGAAGGACTTCGACCAGTCCGCAGGTTCGATTATTTTCTCGAAATCGTCCAGGCAGCCGATAGCTTCCAGCCGGTCAATGATCATCTGCCAGCCGCATTTGATATCGGGATCGACTTCGCAAATGCCGTCACGGGATCCACCGCAGGGGCCGTTCAGCAGGCTCTTGGAGCAGCGAGTGACCGGACAGATTCCGCCTGTCAGCGGCAGCTTGCAGTCGCCGCAACCCTGGCAACGCTCGCTCCATTGCCCCTTCTGATCCACGCCGCCCATAAACATTGTGTCGACAGCGGGAAAAACCTTGATCCCGGTTTCCACTTTTTCCGCAACCAGCTGAACGCCGACCCCGCAGGCCATCGATATGATGACATCATGATCCTTGGCCTTCTCGAGCATTTCCTCTTCCAGGAATTCCGGGTCGCACTGTCGCTCGATCGTCATCTGTGTGATGGTGCATGCCTGACCTTTTCTCCTGCGCGCCAGCTCTATCATGCTGGCCAGCAAGGCGACTTCCTTCTGTCCCCCTGCGCTGCACACGGTTACGCAGCCATGGCACCCGGCCAGCAGGATGCGCTCTTTGCCTTCCAGGTAGGACATAATGTCTTCAATCGGTTTCAGATCAGCCACTATCATAGTTCTTACTCCTCCACATGCGGAATGGTCAAACTGCCGTCCAGCAGTACGAGCGCTTTCGCATTCTTGCCCTTTTCCTCGAACGCTCTATCCAGAGCGTCCTGCAGAGAGGAAAACGGACGTATAAAGATTGATTCCAGTATTTTGGGATCCAGATCAGTTACGCCGAATGTCTGAGCATAGAGCCCTACCTCGGCCATCTTTGCCGCCTTGTGATACCCTATAACAAATTTTTTCTCAATACGATCCAGGGCGTCTCTGGGAGAATCCGCAGAACTCAGTAATTTAACGAAAGAATCCTCTCCGATACCCATGCGGCACTTGGCGACCACGATAAGGATCCCGCCATCTTTGACAGCGTACTTGGCGTTGTCGATCCCCTTCTGAGCCTGGTATAAGTCGATATCGGACGGGAACTTCACCACAGAAACCACAATATCCGCTTTCTGCGGTATCTTAGCCACGAACACTTCCTCGGCTTTGGACACAGCCGCTTCCATCGACTTGTAGATATCGCCGGCGGTGGCGGCATAGATGCGGTGATTTTTGTCTAAAACGGTGCTGATTGTGAAAATTTCCTTTTTCACCGTCGACAGCGCATCGATCATGTCCTCGTGCACCGGGTTGCCTGAGAGCGCCAGCGCCCGGGCTTCCTGCTTCAAGGCAAGTTTGTGGTTCTGCTCGATGGTTTCGAACGAAGCGATCCCCGGCAGGAAGGACTTGCGCCCGCCGGTATAGCCGGCAAAGTAGTGCGGCTCAACCGAGCTGATGATCACGATCTTGTGCGCATCGACGCCTATCTTGTTAACCCGCATTTCCGTACCGTTTTTCGATGTGCCCAGATGCACCATCTCGTCGTTTTTCGAATCGTGCGAGTGGATGCGATCCTGGTACTTCGTGTAGTACTTCTCGGTAAAGATCTGCAGGTACTCTTCCTCGGTCGGCGCACGATGAATACCGGTCGCGACGATAAAACTGACGTTGTGCCCTGCGATGTCGTCCTCGATAATGTCAAGCACCCGGGCCGTCGGTGTGGGACGTGTGGGATCGTTGACGATGAACAGAACGTCCCGGGCGTCTTTCAAAAACTCTTTCAGGCTCGGAGATCCGATCGGGTTGTTCAGAGCCTGGCGAATGATCTCGGTTTCGTCGCCGATTTCCACTTCGTTGGGCTCGATGATGCCGATCACGGACTGCTCGTCGATCTCCGCTTCAAGCGTTGAATCCTTGCCGTAAGGAACCTCTAGTTTCATTTTTTACTCCCGACAGTCTCAGCCTCCGGTGACAGCGGACCGATAGCCCTGATATCATCCATGAACGTACTTGTAGATTCCAAGAACTTGGCCTCATCCCCCTGCGGGACTTCGACCACCTGCACACGTTTGGGATCGATGTCGATCCGTTCCATGATCTTAGTCAGGTTCTTCATGCGTTCCTTGACCCGGGGGCTCCCGCCATGTTCGCACTCATCCTCGGGACAGCAGCATATCAGTACGCCCCAGGCGCCCCGTTCGAGGGATTCCAGAACGGTATGCGACTTCAAACGGCCGCTGCACGCGGTCACCAGGATCTCGTACTCCTTGCTGATCACGAAATCCTCGAACTCCGCATGCTTCAGTCCCGGGTAGCTCGAATAGCCGCAGGAGAATACAATCGCCTTGGCATCCGGGTTATTCGGATCATTGAGGAAGGTGTCCACTCTGTTGAGCAGCTCGTTCGGATTTGTACCGAAACCGCGCTGAATGGTCACACCGCATTCAGGACAGATGTCGAAGCAGCTGCCGCAACTCTGGCACTTGAGCACATCCGTTACGACCTTACCGTCGACAAATTTCCTGGCGTCGTGTTCGCACATGCGGATGCAGTTCAGGCACCTGGCACAGACATCATGATCCGTACGGGAGGTCGTTCCGACAACATCGAAACCGGACTCAACCAGGAAAGCCCGGGCGTCGTTGTAGACATCCTGAATCGGCACACCGGAAGCACACGCCTTCTGGCAGCGGTTGCAGTGGAAACACTCGAAAAGCTTGTTTGCAATATAGTCGGAAGGCTCGATTTCCCCGCTCAGCATCCCGTAAAGCAGAATCAGCTTGCCGCGGGGGCTGTCCGCTTCCCAGCCGGTTTCCTTGTAGATCGGGCATTGATCGTAACAGTATCCGCATCGAATACACTTACTAAGGGCGCTTCTCCATTTTTCTAATTTGCTTAGGTCAGTCATAGTAATACCTGCTTCTTTAGGATGATTGATAACGTAACTCAGTCTCTTCAACCCAGTCGTCCGGGCCATCCATCAGCTTGCCCGGATTCAGGATGTTGTTGGGATCAAACGCTTTTTTAATTGCACGCATCAGTTCCAGGCTGGCTTCTTTTTCCTTTTTGAAGGCTGCGGCCTTGGACAATCCAATGCCGTGCTCTGCGGAAGTCGTACCGCCGACAGAGCGGACAAATTCGTAGATTTCCCTTACAGCTTCACGTGCATTCTCCCAACTTACGGCCTTGTCGGTGTCCATAAGGATCTTGGTGTGCATACAGCCGGCGCCGCAGTGCCCGTAAGCCGTCATAACCAGGTCGTATTTGTCCGCAATTTCGTGGATTTTGTCTGCGCATGCGGCCATCTTGGAAAATGGCACGGCCATATCGTCGGCGAGAGAGGTGGAGGCAAGACTCTCGTCATACTTTGAAAGAGATGGGAAGAGCTTGGCGCGGCCGGCCCAGATCCGGGCCCGTTCCTTGGCTTCGTAGCTGCTCTCCAGATCGAAACCTTTGTGTTTCTTGCAGATTTTCTGAATTCTTTCGATTTCGGCATCGATCATTTCTTTTGCCATGCCGTCGGCTTCGTACAGCAGGATGGCCTCCACTTCCGGCAAACCGAGATTGTTGGCCTTGTTGACGGCTATAATGGCGACCTTGTCGATAAGCTCCAGCATGGAAGGCTGGCAGCCGCTGCCCATAATATCGGCGATGGCATCGCCGGCTTCGCTCAATTTATTGAACTTGGCGCTCCCCAGACAGCGCATTTTGGGAATGGGGACGAAGCGCAGGCACGCTTCCACGATCACGGCCAATGTCCCCTCGGAGCCGACCATCAGTTTCTCAAGGGGATACCCCGAAGCGGATACGCGCGTTGTGGAACCGAAGGAAAGAAGCTCTCCGTTCGCCAGGACCACTTTCACGGCCAGGACAGCATCGCGCGCGGCACCGTATTTAACGGAACGCCCTCCGGACGCGTTGTTGGCGATTTCGCCCCCGACGGTTGCAACGATACTGGAAGCCGGAGTCGGCGGGTAAAACACGCCGTAAGGCTTGAGGGCTTTATTGAGATCATCGTCGACAACTCCCGGCTCCACCCGGCAGTACCCGTCCTGTGGATTGATCTCTAGAATGCGGTTCATCCCCTTCATATCCAGGACGATACCACCCTGTACCGGAACGACCTGCCCACTCATGCCCGAACCGGATCCCCTCGGCACGATCGGGATCTTTTCGTTGTTGGCATAGCGCATCAGTTCCTGGACCTGCTCTACATTTTGCGGCCTGACAATCACCTGCGGCAAAGCCTCGTGGACCGAAGAGTCGGAGCCGTAGACGTAGAGGTCGGCAGGATTATCCAATACATTGTCTTCACCAACGATCTTTTTCAATCTTTCAATAGTTGCAGAATTCATCGCCCCATCCTCGCAAAGGAAGTCACCGGCATTCCTGCTAATGACGTAAAGGTATAGGATTAAGCCCGCATTTCTCAACTGGCTTTCGCCATTTTTCTGACAGCCAGGCATTGAAACCGGCACTTGTTTTCAACAAGAACCTTCTTGAAAACAAGAGTTGTGAGAATTACGGGTTAAAATCATCAAAGAGGAGTAATGCAGTTTGCTATTATTCCCACTCCACAGGGATTCACCCTAATTATCCCTAACCATCCAAGTTAGCATAGCCGCACAAAAAAATCGATTGAAAATTTATCACTCAACCGCCTGTTTTACCTGTAAATGCGGGCTAGGATCCCTCTTTGACGAGGACAGTTTTGACGGTTTGGAGCATAATGAGGGCGTCAAGGATCCAGGACATGTTTTTGATGTAGAAAAGATCGTACTGCAGTTTTTCTATCGTATGGTCCAGCGTATTCGCATACCCATAGTTGATCTGCGCCCATCCCGTGATACCGGGCTTTACGACATGACGCAGGCTGTAAAAAGGTATCGTATCAGAGAGTTGCTGAACGAAATTAGGACGTTCCGGCCGCGGCCCCACAAAACTCATATCCCCTTGGAAAACGTTGAATAGCTGCGGCAACTCATCCAACCGGTTGCGGCGCATGAATTTGCCGATACGCGTAATCCGCGGATCTTTTTTCGCCCCATCGCTCCATACGGGTCCCGTATTTACTTCAGCATCTGCCACCATAGAGCGGAATTTCCAGAGCACGAAGACTTTTCCATCCTGCCCCACCCGTTTCTGGCGATAGAAGACAGGCCCCTTCGAATCGAGTTTTATCAAGGCCATCAGCAGGAGAATGATGGGGGAACACAATAGCATCAACAGAAACGACGCAACAATTGAAATTATACGCTTTTCGATCAACAGCTGCCTGGATATCGTAAATCCGGAGTTAAATACCATCCAGCTCGGTTTGAGATTTTCAAGCGGGATCTTCCCGGCAACACGTTCATAGAAGGTGGCAACCTCTTCAATGGCTACACCCTTGGTTTTGAGATCGAGAAGGTCCTTGATCGGTAGCTTGCCGCGACGATCCGGCAGGCCTACAACAATTCTGTCCACCTTATGATCCGCGACCAGTTTCGGCAGATCTTCGTAATTTCCTATCACCTTCGGGTTTATAATCGATACACCCAGAAGCTGTGGGCTGTCGTCCACGAAACCGAGAACGCGAATTCCCAATTCAGGCCGCTGCAATATCTCCTTGACAGCATCCCTGGCCAGTGTTCCTGTCCCAAGGACTACCAGATTGGTGCTCGGGTGCCGTTTGCCGAAATACATTCGCAGCAGGGTACGCCAGATAATAAGAAAAACAGCACTGAAAATAAGGGCCAGGATAAATATCCCCCGCCCTACTACCAGCACA
>JARRLM010000116.1:0-13636 GCA_037386985.1 Acidobacteriota bacterium
TTAAATATTAACTACAATGACATAGCTGAGATTTTACTCTGTCGGCTATAAGGCCATTACTTGAAATTCCTCAATAACATTATCTTTAGTTGTGCTAGGTTCGGTGTCACACAATTTGATAAGGAAGTCTATTCCTGTAACATTCTCGATGTCAACGATTCTCGGTTTCTTAGGGGTGCCTCAACCTGCATGAGCTGGATTCCTTCAGACAGACATATCCGAGGGCATGGTATAGAATCGGGAACACCGGACAGCGACCCTGGCTGATTCACCATGCAGTAAAACTCAAATCCTGATTGTTAGCCTTTTCCGACTGAGTGAAGAAGCATTAGTGGTGGAGATTATAGATATATTAATGTTTTAAAATCTAAGATAACTTTGTACATTAGTTGGAGAAAGAAGGGTTCTTTATGTACAAGTTTAAACCTGCAACTGATCGAATAAAGCTCATGCATCAACTTATCCGCGACCGGATTATTCGTATCGATGCAGAACGAGCTCTTATCATTACCCTTTCCAACAAAAGAAACGAGCATGTTATCCCGATCATCAAAAGAGCGAGAGCCGCATATGACATCTGCTCGCAAATGACGATTCGAGTGGAAGATTTTGAGATTATTGTAGGCAATAAAGCCAAACACTTCCTTGGTTCCTGCGTCAATCCGGAATGGAGCGGTGAAGGCTGGATACCGGAAATGGTTGAGAATGGTACCTGGAGTATTCGGAACGACGGGCTCTATCATAATCCCGACAGCGAAGAGTTGAACCTGTCCATCAGCCCCGAGGATGTAGACGTCCTCCTATCCATCCGCGATTACTGGAAAGGAAGGACCATTTCTGCAACTGCCGATGCATGGCAACCGGACGGGTACGATGAGTTGTGCCGCCTCAACGTCTGCACCAATCTGCCGGGATCACCTCTTATGATGATGACGGCCGGACACCTCACTCCCGGCTTCCACAAAATCATCCATGCAGGCTACGCCACCATTCGCGGGGAGGCCAAAGACTGGCTGGACACCCACAGGAATAATCTGATGGGCGAAGATATCCATCGATGCCTGTTCTATGAAGCTGCAGTCATTGTCTGTGATGCCGCGTCGGTCCTGGTCAGGCGTTACGGGCAGGCATGCATAGACAAGGCAGCCGTCTGCGAAGATGAAACCCGCAAATCCGAACTTATGAAGATGGGTGAAGGTTTGATATGGATATCGGAGAATCCCGCCCGGACCTTCTGGGAGGCCTGCCAGGCCGCCATTCTGTATCAGCTTTTTCTGGCGCTGGAAACCGGCTATCCGGGCAGCTCCTTCGGTCGTTTCGACCAGTATACATGGCCCTTTCTCAAAGCCGATCTCGAAGCCGGCCGCTTAACCCTGGATGAAGCGCAGGAGATCGTAGATGCTTTCTTTCTGAAGGCCAACTGCTTCTACGGTGCGGTACATCCATCAATTGCAATTATTATCGGCATCGGTAATACCTACCAGCACACAACCATCGGCGGCGTAAACCCCGATACAGGAGAGGATGCCTCAAATCCCGTCACCTACATGGTCCTGGAAACCATCGGATGACTCGGGCTCCACGATCCGACCATTTCGCTGCGCATCAACAGGCATACCCCGGACGAACTCTGGAATTGCGCGCTTGAAACCTCCCGCCTCGTCGGTGGCCTGCCGTTGTTTCAGAATGACGAAGTCATCATTCCGGGTCTTATGAGGGAGCTGGAATTTGAGCTCAGAGACGCCCGTGATTACGCCGTCATCGGTTGCCAGGAAATCACCGGGTCCGGAAACGACTACCCTGCATCCAACGGCATTTCCCCGCCGCATGCCAGCGTTCATTACGGAGTTGTCCTGGGCATGACGATCAACAACGGCATCAACCCCTTCAACGGCGAGCAGTGCAGTGTTCAGCCCGGCTATCTCTATGACATGAAATCCTTCGAGGAGGTCAAAGCCGCATTTAAAGCCATCGCCGGCTACATTCTGAAAGCCCAGGTAAGCATCAACCATTACACTGAATATCTGACGAGGTATCACGCCCCTCTCCCGGGGCTCTCCATTTCGATGGAAGGCTGCATGGAATCGGGCCGTGACTGTACCTGGGGCGGCTGCAAATACAATTCCTACGGGGGAACTGCCACCGGTCTGGCCACAATCGCCGATTCGCTCACAACCATCAAATACATGATCTTCGACAAAGAACTCTGTACGGCCAGAGAGCTTTACGATGCTGTTATGGCGAACTGGGAAGGCCACGAGACCCTGAGAGAACGAATCCTGAATGAAGTTCCCCATTATGGAAACGCCGATCCTTACGCCGACGAGCAGATGAAATGGGTATGCGACACTTACTATGAGATCTGCTGCGAGTGCTACAGCACAAGGGCCAAACACTTCAAGGCCGGCCTTTACAGCGCGTCCGACCATGTATTTCAGGGTTACCATACATGGGCAACTCCTGATGGGCGGAAGACGGGGGAGCCTATGGCTGACGCCACCTCTCCGGCTCAGGGAAGAGACCGTAACGGTCCCACCGCAGTATTCCATTCCGCCCGCTGCTTCGACCACGGCAAGTTCATGGATGGACTGGCTCTGAATATCCGAATTCACCCATCCGCGTTGAGCAGGACGGATGGTATTGCCAAGCTTCGGGAACTGACCAGGACGTACCTGAACAGCGGCGGCATGGAAGTTCAATTTAACATTGTCAGCGCCGAAACCATGCGGGCCGCTCAGAAGGATCCGGATTCTTACCGTAATCTCGTCGTTCGGATTGCCGGCTATTCGGCTTATTTCGTCGAGTTGAATACGGATTGCCAGAACGACATCATAAGCAGAACCGAGAACTCTTTTTGAAAAGAAATCCTGCAATTAACATCATATCTATTAAATGCTTATAACGATGAGATGCCGGCAAACTAGCCGAAGCCCTGAAAAGGCAGATCATCCCGGAAAAAAAGGAGATACTCCATGAAGCCCCACAATCCATTCAAGATTAAAAACCTCCTGTGGACAATCCCTCTTTTGGCCATAGTCCTGGGCCTCGGTGCCTGCAACAATAACAGGAATGACCGCGATCCCCTGCCGCCTACGCTCCAGCTAGAATTACGACAGGTAAATATTTTCCATTTCACCTGGATGGACATTGCGGGTGAAACCGAGTATCGACTGCTCGAGGATCCCGACGGTTCATCCGGCTACAGCGTAATTGCAACGATTGCCGCCAACCGCACGTCTTTCGACCTGTACGTTTCCCTGCCAGATCACGTCAACTCCACCTATCTACTGCAAGCCCTGCGCGATGGATTTTACGAGAGTATGGGAGAGGTCTCCGTAACCGGATCCCTGGTCGAAGCAGTGGGTTACTTCAAAGCCTCCAACACCGGAATATATGACGGCTTCGGTGCTTCCGTCGCCCTCTCCGGAGATGGACTCACTCTGGCTGTAGGTGCCCCCTTTGAAAGCAGTGGCGCCACAGGTCCCAAGCACCCGGGGGATCCCGACTATGCCAGCAGCCAGCAGGATAACTCGGCTGACAGCAGCGGAGCGGTTTACGTATTCACACGTTCAGGGACCGGATGGGTCCAGCAGGCCTACCTCAAAGCGTGGAACGCCGAAGCTTTCGATGAATTCGGCGGTGCAGTCGCGATCTCTTATGACGGAGATACTCTGGCAGTAGGAGTTGCCTACGAAGACAGCGGTTTCATAGACGACGAGAATGACAACTCGATGCCGGACAGTGGGGCCGTCTATATTTTCACACGCAGTGGAAATACCTGGTACCAGGACCCTGAAGATTACATAAAGGCTTCCAATCCGGGAGAAGATGATCTTTTTGGCGAATCTCTTTCACTCTCCAGTGACGGAGACACACTGGCGGTAGCCGCGCCGCTGGAGGACAGTGACGGCAATCCAAGCAACGACGCCATAACCGACAGCGGAGCCGTCTATGTTTTTACTCGGAATGCCGGTTTATGGTATCAACAGGCTTACCTGAAGCCTCCCGTTATCGACACCGACGACCAGTTCGGGTACTCCCTTGCACTTTCCGATGAGGGGAATGTTCTTGCCGTAGGCAATCCCTTAAACGACAGTGCCGGTACGAACCCGGCTGATAATTCCGCACCCGACAGTGGAGCCGTTGTCGTTTTCACACGGACGGGATTCAGCTGGGGCACCCAAGCCTTTATAAAAGCATCCAATGCCGAAGAGTATGATTATTTCGGCGTCTCTGTATCTCTTTCCGGAGACGGCATTACGCTGGCCGCAGGAGCCATAGGAGAAGACGGCAACGGTTTAAGCCAAAGCAACAACTCCATATCCGATAGCGGGGCCGTCTACGCCTTCAATGGCTCCTTTACCTCATGGACCCAGACGGACTATATCAAGGCGCCTAATGTAGAAACCGCGGATGAATTCGGCAGCCTAGTATCCCTATCCGGGGACGGATTGTCCCTGGTTGTCGGAACCATTCTGGAGGACAGCAGCGCAGTCGGTATCGATGGGGACAGTTCCGACAACTCCGCTACAGACAGCGGTGCGGTCTATCTTTTCTTCCAATTCACAGATGTCTTCTCGCCATACAGCTACATCAAGGCTTCCAATACAGAAGAATTCGATGCGTTCGGTTACTCGGCGGATCTATCCTGGGACGGACTGGTTCTTGCTGTCGGAGCTCTCGACGAGGACAGCAGCGCAACGGGCATCGGTGGCAACGCCAGCGATAACTCGACACCCCTCAGCGGAGCAGTTTATTTCTACTGATCTCAGACACGAATTCTCATATAGAGCAGGGGTGAACACAAGGTTCGCCCCTTTATGAAATATTTTTACAAAATTAGATTACGGCTTCAGGTGTTTGACGGCATTGCGGAAAAGGCTTAATCCCAGCCCATGTTCCGGCAGTGTTTCGTTCTGCTTCCGAACCTCCCAATGAGGATGGTTTTCCGGGTAAAGGTATGCTTCCGGATGAGGCATCATACCGAAGATCCGACCGGTTGGATCGCACAACCCTGCGATGGCATTCAGGGAACCGTTGGGATTATAGGGAAAGCTTTGCGTTGATTCGCCTGTTTCAGGATGAATGTATCGACAGGCGACGCAACCTGATGACTCCAGCCTCTCGAGCAGCGTCTTATCCAGGGTAAAAACCTTGCCTTCCCCGTGCCGGACCGGAAGAGGGATAGGACCCAGTCCTCGGGTGAATATACAGGGGGAATCGGATTCGAAACCCAGACGTACCCAGCGATTCTGGAAGGTGCCGCAATCGTTCTGCATGATAGAAAGCTTCTGGGTGAAGTAATCCTTGTCAAACCCGGGCAGAAGCCCCAGCTTTACCATAATCTGGAATCCGTTGCAGACGCCCATAATCATATTTCCCGCTCCGATGAACTTCTCCAGTTCCCCGCTCATTCGGTGCTTGGCCCGGAGAGCAAACACATGGCCTGAGGTCATGTGATCGCCGTATGAAAAGCCGCCGATGAACATCAAAGCGGAAAAGTCTCGAAGCTGTGCAGGATTCTCCAGCAAATCGTTGAAATGCACGCATCGCGGTCTTGCGCCGGCAAGTTCCCAGGCATAACGGGTTTCGTCTTCGCAATTCAGGCCGTATCCCGTAATAATCAGTACCGGAGTATCAGATGCCATAAAGCGTTTCCTTGAAAGAACGACGAAGCGTCTCGATATTCATATCGATTACTTTGCGCCCGCCGGAACCGTTGATCTGCAACTTACGCTCTTCGAGCACGGTGCCGATTCTGGAGAGAGGTACATCGCGGTACAGGAATTCCATCCCTTCGCAGGTCAGAGAAGCCTAGTCGATCTCAGCACCGAGGCAGCCGCCTACAGCCGCAAGTGAAAAAGCCACTGCCAGGCCGCCCAGGGTAGGCGTGTGGGAGGAACGAAGAACCTCCTTCGCAGTCGCCTCGCTCATCGCCCGGTAGATCGATAGAGCACCTTGGATATCCAATTTAGGGACTTCTCCCCCGTATGCCCCCGGGGTTCCCTGCTCTCTTGCCAGCATGCGATAGTATTCCGAAGCCCCCATCTCACCTTTTGTGCAGCCCACAACGTAGATTAGATCTCCGGCATTTTTGAAATACATCGTAACGGCTCGCCGGACGTCGTTCATGATTCCGATAGTCGAGAAAAGGACGGTCGGCGGAATGGATATTTTTCTGTCGCCGCGCACCGAATCGTTCTTCATACTGTCTTTTCCGGAAATCGACGGAACCTTGAATGCAGTCGTTACATCGTACAGTGCTTTATTGGCTCGTACGAGCTGAGCCATTTTGTAATGCCCATCCGGTGTTTTTTCCGACTCTACCGGGTCGGGCCAGCAGAAATTATCCAGTCCGGCAATCTGTTTCAGTTGTCCGCCGACACTGATCACACGGCGCACGGATTCATCGATGACGCTCGCCATCATGTGGTAGGTGTCCAGGTCGGAAAAGAACGGGTTGATTCCCTCGGCAAGAATAATACCGGCGTTGCAGCCGTGTTCCACTCTCATGACTGCAGCGTCGCTCGGTACATCGCTCTCGACGCCGACAAAGGGCTTTATCACGCTCAGCCCCTTCACTTCTCCGTCATACTGCCGGGACTTGTACTCACGGGAGCAAACATTGAGTCCTCCCAGGAGTGACGCCAGTTTCCTGTTGCGAAGTCCCTTGCGCGGTCTCTTCGGAGCTGCAACTTTCGGCGGCCGCCAGCGCGCTTCCAGGACCATTCGCGGTCCGCCGTCATGCAGGAAATCAATTTCGATATGAGCGACAACGCGTGAACCATATCGCACCACGAAAGCGCCGCTGTTGGTAAATGAGCCCAGCTCTGTAGCTTCCACTTCCCTTTGTGCCGCGAGAGCCAGTAACTTTTTCAGTTTGTCCCGCGGTACCGCCAGCGACATGCGTTCCTGGGCTTCCGAAAGCAGAATTTCCCAGGGCTGCAGCCCTTCATATTTCAGCGGAGCTTTTTCCAGGTCCAGGTCAGCGCCTCCGCTCAGTCGGCACATCTCCCCGATGGAAGAACTCAAGCCACCAGCTCCATTGTCCGTAATGGCACGGTAGAGTCCAAGGTTGCGCGCTTCCATAAGGAATTCGTACATTTTACGCTGGGTAATGGGATCTCCGATCTGAACCGCCTGTGCCGGGGACTCTTTACGAAGTTCTTCCGAAGAAAAAGTGGCGCCGTGAATTCCGTCTTTCCCGATGCGTCCACCGCACATCACGATAGCATCCCCGGGATAAATCTCCTTCCGCTCCGACGGTCTGCCCTGCAGATTGCGTGGGATGCGGCCTACCGTACCGCAGTATACAAGCGGTTTTCCTATATACCGTTCGTCGAAGCGCTCGAAGCCCCTGCTCCAGGGAATCCCGCTCTGGTTTCCACCGTCGATGACGCCCTGGTGCACTCCGTCCCGAATCCTGCGGGGGTGCATCAGTCCTTCCGGTAGGTCGCCTTCATAAAAGGGAGATCCCAGGCAGTAGCCCCACACATTGCACACCATTTCGCAACCCATGCCGGTACCCATGGGATCGCGGTTCACTCCGACGATACCTGTTATCGCGCCTCCGTAAGGATCGAGGGCCGAGGGGGTGTTGTGCGTTTCCACCTTATAGGAAATATCGTAGCGATCGTTAAACCGGATAATTCCGGCGTTATCGCTGAAGACGGAAACCAGCCAGTCTATTTCTTTCCCAATCTCTTCGGTGGCTCCCCGGATGCAGGTCTTAAACAACGAATCGATCCACTCTTCATGTCCCGATTCATCGACATAGTGGATCCGTCCTGCAAATATCTTGTGCTTGCAGTGTTCGGACCAGGTCTGTGCCAAACACTCCAGCTCAACATCGGTCGGCTGTGCAGGCAGTCCCAATGAGTCTCGCTGCTGCCGGACAGCCTCAGAGGCAAAGTAATCGCGTATCGCCCGCATTTCCTCAAGGCTCAGCGACAGGATGCCCTCACTGCTGATCCGCATCAGGACCGAATCGGGTCCGGAGAGGTCGTAGGTACCGATCCGGATATCGGCCTGTTCCCGTATTGCCGGAACCGTTCCGTCAACAGGAGCCGCAGCCCATTCTTCAGTTGAAAATATTTCGGCAGCCTGAATCAGAGGATTTGCCAAAAGATCTTTGGCAATAAGCACGACAGTATCCCGCGTTAAACCGCTTCCCCGGAAAAAGTACTGGACGGATGTATAGACCGTCTCGGATATGTCCAAGGGGCGATCGAGCACATCCTGCACCACCGCCCGGGCCGTCGCACCAACATTGTCCGTAACTCCGGGTTTGAAGGCGACCTCTACCATCCAGTCGAAAGCCGGCGTGGAGAGACGTCCCTGCGCCGATCGGGCAATAACAGGGTCCGTAAAAGCCTTCTGAATTTTTCGAAAATCTTCGGGAGAGAGAGGAATGTCCACTTTATAAACATCGCGGGTTTGGCAGGATTTTATCGCAAGGCCGAAATATCTCCGCGCTTTGGCAACGACAGCCCTACCGCGCGCATCCGTCACCCCGCGTTTCAAGCCGATCTCAATGCGAAATGCCACGGCGATATCCAATCATTTAATATGAATCCAAGCTTCCCGCTCATAGCGAAAAGGTTCGCGCAAGCAGCGGCGATGGATGCAAAATAGAAATGCGGATTAAAAACGATTATCTGGAAAACACCCCGGCAAAGCGGGAATTAAAAAGGTATCATTGCCTAAAGCGGGGGATACCTCAACAAATTATTCGTTAATTGCCGTACCTTCGAGGAAAGCCATCAGCATCCTGCTGCGCGAAGGATGCCGCAGTTTGCGCAGGGCTTTCGCCTCAATCTGGCGGATGCGCTCGCGTGTCACGGAAAAACGCTGTCCCACTTCCTCGAGCGTATGCTCGCTGCCGTCGCCCAGTCCAAATCGCATTTTAATGACCTGCTCCTCGCGAGGGGTCAGTGTTTGAAGAACCGAATCGGTCTGCTCCTTCAGGTTAATATTAATGACGGCTTCGGCAGGCGAAACAACGCCGCGGTCCTCGATGAAATCACCGAGATGACTGTCTTCCTCCTCCCCTATAGGCGTTTCCAGACTGATCGGCTCCTGAGCAATCTTTAGAATCTTGCGGACTTTGCTGACGGGAAATTCCATCTTCTTTGCAATTTCATCACTTGTAGGCTCGCGACCGTATTCCTGGACAAGGCTCCGCGATGTACGGATCTTATCGACCGCTTTCATCAGTCCGATGTTCCCCTCCTGTATAAGATCCAAAAACTGCAATCCCCTGTTTGTATATTTCTTGGCTATTGAAACAACCAGGCGAAGGTTGGCTTCGACCAGTTCCTTTTTCGCAATATCCGACTCCAGCTCACCCGAACGTATTGTTGCGAGTGTGCGCTTCAGCTCCGAAGTAGAGGCAAAAGCCTCCAACTCGATTTTATTCAGTTCGAGGTTGAGTTCTTTAATGCGTTTCCTGATCGCTTTCGGATCATCTTTCTTGCGCAGATTTTCCAGGCGTTTATTGAGTTTGTTTAACTCGCGTTCGCTGGAAACAACCATGTCAACCGTTTCTTTTATAGTGCCGACCAGTCTTTCGTGTTGCAGGTTGTTCAACTCCAGCGCACGGACCTTCCAGGCAATGGGGATCCGATACCGTGCCAGCATGGAAAGATGTTTTTTATAAACCCTGGAACCTTTGCGGCAGCGTTTGATTTTCAAACGGATTTTATGCGCTGCTTGTTCGTGTTTTCGAATGCTTTCGATTACAGAAATAGTAGAAGCAGCCTTCTCCTCCATACCCTCCTCTGTAATTTCGTCATCGTTGAAGGAAACAATGTCACGGATTGATATCTCATTTTTCTTCAACTGATCGCCGACATTGAGAATTTCATTTACTACCAGCGGGGAACGGGAAAGAGCTTTGAGAATCACGCGCTGTCCATGCTCTACTCGCTTGGCGATCTCAACTTCTCCCTCGCGGCTGAGAAGCGGAACGGTTCCCATTTCACGGAGATATAGACGGACAGGGTCGTTGGTTTTGTCCAGGTTTATTGCATTGATATCAAATTCATTATCGTCACTCGAACTGTCGCTCCTTTTGTCCCTTCTTTTACCGGAATCCTGAAATTTCTGCTCGCTGTCGATAACCTCGATTCCTGCTGAGCCGAAAAGGGAGAAAATGCTGTCCAGTTCATCGGAAGTGCAGATACCCTCGGGCAAAAGATCGTTGACCTCATCATACAGGAGGTAGCCCCTTTCCTTTCCCATCAGGATCAATTCTTTGACTTCATCGTACTTTTCTTCGATAGACAATAGTATTGTCTCCTTTCCCTGCTACCGGATTGCTCTCAAGGTCTCTACCGCGGCGCAGTATTCGAAGCGACGCGTTTAAATCCCTTTACGCCATAGAAAAATCCGGCTTATTTCCTGGACAGGCTGACTAATTCGCGATCCACTCTAACCCGTTGCTCTATAAGTTGATTGAGTAGTTCATCATCATTCTGCTCAGCGGCTTCAGCGATCTTTGTCTGGATTTCCCGTTTATAGGAAGCCAGCCTCATGGTCCGTAACGCATTTAAAAAACTTTCGGCTGTGTCCCTGGACGCGTTTTCAGGCATCTCCTCAAGCTGCAAATGAGCGAGAAGCGCCTGTTCGGCCTTTCCCGCAAGCTGTCGATGCAGATTCTCGTAGGTAACAGTCCCGTTTTTATTATGACCCTCTAGTACTATAGAAAAAATTTCTTCGGATGCCAGCCCTTCAAAATCCCGTTTTGAACATAAAGGTATAATTTCATGCTGCAAATCTGCATCGCCAAGGAGCAGCTGGAGAAGCCGTTTCTCCGCAAATTTCATTGCCTGAGCAGATACAAGCGGATCCTCCTCCAGGCGGATTCGTTTCTGTTGCGCAGCTCGCTTGGTTTCGGCCAGCAACTGTTGATCTTCAATTCCAAGTCTTCTGGCAAATTTAAACACATAATCAGAACGTTCCACAGCGCTCGGCAGCCGGGCCAGGTAGGGGAGTACTTGACCCTGAAATCCCCTTCCAGGAACAGGTCCAACGATCTTTGCGTCGCCGCAAGTCCCGCGGAGTCGGGATCATAGCTGACGACGACCTCCCGTGTGTAGCGGCCCAGCAATTCCACCTGCTGCGCCGTCAAACTGGTTCCAAGCGATGCAACCAGGTTCTGCACGCCATGCTGGAAAGGAATTATGAAATCCATATATCCTTCAACCAGAACGGCATGATCCCGTTCCTTGATCGATTCCTTGGAGAAGCTGAGTCCGAATAAATTGCGGCTTTTATTGTAGAGTTTTGTTTCAGGAGAATTCAGATACTTTGGCTGCCTGTCTCCCATGGCACGGCCGCCGAAAGCAATGGTTCTCCCCTGAACGTCGGTTATCGGGAAAATGATTCTTCCGCGGAAGGTATCGTACAGCCGGTTTCCATCCTCCGAATGTTTAACCAGGCCACACTCCTGCATGGGCTCCGGGCTGTAACCTTTCGACTTCATCGAGTGAATCAGGGCATTGCCTCCGGGAGGCGCATACCCCATCCGGAACGTATCGATCGTCTCAGACTTAATTCCCCTGTCATAAAGATATTTCAGAGCGGATTGTCCTTCCTGTGAATCCACAAGAGCGCGGTGGTAAAAATCGGCAGTATCAGCCATGATTTTTCGAAGATCCTGAACCCTGGACCCAGGCTTTTCCGGAGTCGGCATAGTGGATACAGGCAGAGAAATACCGTTGCGTTCGGCCAGGAATCGCACCGCTTCAGGGAAGGTGAAATTTTCCATCTGCATAATAAATTTGAAAATATCGCCACCCACTCCACAACCGAAACACATGAATATCTGCTTTTCTTCGTTGACGTTGAATGAGGGTGTTTTTTCGTTATGAAACGGACATCGGGCCACATAATTGTGACCCCGCTTCTTTAATGCTACGTATTCGGATACAGCAGATACGATATTGACGGAATTCCGGACTTCGTCTAATACGCTATCCGCATAGAAGGGCATAACGGTCCGCCGTTCATCAAATTAATAAAATCCAGGGGTGTTAACCCCACCCTTTCAATATGCCATATGCAGCGTGGCCTTCAAAATTCAATTCTGGCGGGTTATGGCTGTGTCTCCCGTTTCCGGTTTATAAGACTGGCAACATATCCGGCGCCGAATCCATTATCGATATTCACAACCACAACATTTGCTGCACAGCTGTTGAGCATTGCAAGCAGGGAAGATAGTCCGCCAAAATTGCTTCCGTATCCAACACTAGTAGGCACAGCGATAACAGGAACACTCAGCAATCCACCAACGACGCTGGCCAGTGCCCCCTCCATACCGGCGACAACGATTACGACACTGGCCTGGGTTAAAGATTCCCGGATATTCAACAGTCGATGAATCCCGGCCACGCCAACATCATACGTAGCTTCTACTTTATTTCCCATCAACCGAGCGGTTAACGCTGCTTCTTCCGCAACAGGAATATCGGATGTACCGGCGCACACAACATGAACAGTTCCTTCCCCGTAAGTATTCTTGTCGTTTTCAATTGTTATCGCTTGAGCCAGATTATGGAACCGGGCCTTTGCCGTCACCCGGCGCACACGGCTATAGGTGGTTTTATTGGAACGGGTGACAAGAATATTCGATTTTTGCCTGAGCAGGCTCTTTACGATACTCGCAACCTGCGCCGGCGTTTTTCCCGGGGAAAATATTACTTCAGGAAATCCCTGCCGCAGGGTTCGGTGATGATCCACACGTGCAAATCCCAGATCTTCAAACGGCAGATGCTTCAACTTTTCAAGGCCCTGATCCGGGGTTATCTTCCCCTCACGGATCTTGTTTAAGAGATCCAGTACCTGTTCTGAATTCATATGAGGATCGTTTAAAATTGTTCACGGAAATCCGTGTTTATTCGCCGAAAATTATTAATCTAATGGATTAATAATATTCGGCAAGATATTTATTTCATTGAATAATCTATAGCTCAATGTGGTCGCAACCTAATATCTGCTTCGTTGATTACCTCCACGATTTCCACCACGCGATCCTGGGCGCGAACGATCCTGATTCCGATACCCGCCTTGACGACCCCTATCAGAACGATCCCGACGGGGTGGTCGAGGCTTCGGTTCCTCCGGCGGTAATCCTGCCTGTTCGCGAAGGACAGCTTTCCGGCTTAACCGAATCTTGTTGGGCGGTTCAATGCTGAGAACTTTCACGGGAATCTGATCGCCCAATTTAAGCTCGGAATGAATATCCTCGACACGGAAATCGGCAACTTCAGATATATGCAGCAATCCTTCGGTCCCGGGGAAAATCTCGACGAAGGCCCCGAAATCAACCAAACGTGTGACGGTTCCCAGGTAGGTTTTCCCTACTTCCGCTTCCATGATCAGATCTTCAATCATACGGATAGCGCTCTGGGCCGAGTCGGAATCGGTCGAGGCTATGTTCACCTTTCCATCGTCGTCAATATCGATTTTCACACCGGTCTGTTCGATGATGCCCCTAATAATTTTCCCGCCGGGCCCTATGACTCCGCCGATCTTGTCCTTCGGTATCTGAATCGTAATAATTCTCGGCGCAAACTCCGATATATCCGGACGTGAGGTCTGAAGACACTCGGTCATTTTCTGTAAAATGAACAAT
>JARRLM010000117.1:0-9861 GCA_037386985.1 Acidobacteriota bacterium
GATCAGTCTCTTAGGCTTCTGAAAAGCTCTAGTCATATTTTTCCCCTTACCTCATCTCTCCCTTTATTTCGAGTAGAGTTCCACGATAAGTTGCTCGTCAATAGGCATCTGAATATCTTCACGCTTGGGTAGAGCCAGAACGGTCCCCTTCAGCCCTTCGGCATCCAGTTCGAGCCAGGCCGGCAGTCCGCCTCGACCTCCGACAGAACCAACCGAATCAAGAACCTGCTGATTCTTCATGGTCTTTTCCCGTAGCGTAATGACATCGCCAGCCTTGATCTGCGCAGATGCAATATTCACTTTACGTCCATTTACGAGAACGTGCCCGTGAGTTACCAATTGCCGAGCTTTATCACGGGAGGGTGCAAATCCAAGGCGGCAGACCACGTTGTCAATCCGGCACTCCAGCATAATCAGCAGGGTTGCACCGGTAATTCCCTTCCTCTTTTCCGCTTTACTGAAATAATTTGAAAACTGGTTTTCCAGTACTCCGTAGACACGCCGAACTTTCTGTTTCTCGCGTAATTGGATACCGTATCCGACAGTCTTGGGGCGATGGCCGCGGCCGTGTTGTCCCGGAGGGAAATTGCGTTTTTCCACAGCACAGGAGTCTCTGTAGCAACGATCCCCCTTGAGGAAAAGCTTGGTACCTTCCCGCCGGCAAAGCCGACATTTTGCTTCGCGGTATCTAGCCAACGTATTACTCCTTTTCTAAACGGAATGACGAATTGCGGATAACGAATCCCGGATATCGGGATCTGTTCCCATTCGTAATTCGTAATTCGTCATTCATCATAGGTTCACACTCTGCGTCGTTTGGGCGGTCGACAACCGTTATGAGGGATTGGAGTAATATCCCGAATCGCTTTCACTTCCAGTCCGGCATTCTGTAGCGCCCGGATTGCCGATTCGCGACCTGCGCCCGGACCCTTTAAACGAACATGGATTGTGCGCATACCGTACTCCTTTGCCGCATTCGCCGCGATCGATGCTGCCTGTTGCGCAGCATATGGCGTTCCCTTCCGGGATCCCTTGAAACCGACCGCGCCGGCACTTGACGTCGTCAACAGGTTCCCCTCAAGATCGGTGATGCTGATAATTGTATTATTAAAAGTTGCTAGGATGTGTGCCATCCCGGCCGGAATATTCAGCTTCTCCCGCTTTTTCCCCGATTTTCGCTTAACCGTTTTCTTTTTTTGTTTTTCTGCCATAAATGACTCCAGCAACCCTCTCTACTTTTTGCCGATAACTCGTCTTGGTCCTTTGCGGGTCCGCGAGTTTGTATGGGTACGCTGACCTCGAACCGGAAGCCCTCGCCTGTGCCGCAATCCCCTATACGACCCGATCTCCATGAGCCGTTTAATATCCATGGAAACCGCTTTCCGCAGGTCCCCTTCGACCATTCCATCCCGCTGGATGATATTCCGAACGCGCACGGTTTCGTCTTCGGTCAGATCTTTTACCTTAGTCGAAGCATCAAGCTGGGCTTCCTCACAAATCTTGAGAGCCCGGCTATGCCCGATCCCATAGATATAGGTCAAACCGATCCGAATTTTCTTATTCAGCGGCAGATCCACTCCTGCGATTCTAGCCAATTCCTACCTCCTTGGAAGCCTCGGCGCCTTGTTAGCCTTGACGCTGCTTATGCTTGGGGTTTGTACAACGAACCTGAACCACCCGTTTACGGAGCACTATCTTGCATTTTGCGCACATTTTTTTAACTGAAGCTCTGACTTTCATAATAAAAACAGTAGTCAGGAGTCAGACGCCGGTAGCCAGTGAACATAATGCATGCTCTCGAGTAACTGCTACGCGTCTTCTTTTCTGTTGCTACTGCATCCTCCTATTATTAAAACCTTTTTCAGCCAACAGTGCAGACTGCCGACTGCCGACTATTTGTAACGGTATACGATACGTCCCCGGGTCAAATCATAAGGAGACAGTTCCACCAGGATTTTGTCCCCCGGCAGGATGCGAATAAAATTCTTACGCATTTTCCCGGAAACATGTGCCAAAACCATGTGCTTGTTGTCCAGTTCCACCCGGAACATGGCATTAGGCAACGTCTCCACTACCGTTCCCACTACTTCAATGGCATCCTCTTTAGGCATATCAATAAACCGGCATCACAATAAGAAATACAAACGGCTGATAAAAATCAGAGTCCTGGGGGTTTACGTGTCAGCCTTAATTCGATTCAAAATGGATTCGCAAATCGTATCGATTGGCTGATCCCCATCGACTCCGAAATAAAAGTTCTTTTCCTGGTAATACTGAATAAGAGGCCGGGTCGCCTTATGATAGACCTCGATCCTCTCGGCAATAACCTCCTTGGTATCATCCTTGCGCTGAACAAGGTCGGAACTGCATGCATCGCACTTTCCGTTGACTTTTGAAGGATCCAGCTTGGCATTGAACATCTTGCTGCACCGGGGACAGGTCCATCGGGACGACAGACGATCGATCAACACGCTGTCTCCAACCTCAACCCCACTCGTCAGCACCCTGGTTCCATCCTCCTGAAAGATGGACTGCAACGCTTCCGCCGATTCCATATACTCTTTCGCCTTCTTTCCAAGCTCAGTTTCGTTCTTGAGTGCTTCGCGAAGCATATCTCCCGTGGAAACATGAGGAAGCTTCAAAGTTTCGCTTATCAGGCGTGCCTGCGTGCCTTTGCCCGCACCCGGTGGCCCTAACATCACAATTGCCAGTCTGTCATTCTTCATTGTAAACCCTGTATCAAACCTCGAATGGAACGCGCCTATAAAGATTATAAATTCTATTAGCTCCTTCGCCCGCGAACTCTCCCCTTCTTAAGGAAGCCATCATAGTGACGCATAATCAACTGCGATTCAATCTGTTGGATCGTATCCATCGCCACGCCAACAACAATCAGCCGCGAGGTTCCGCCGAAATAGAACGTAACGCCTAATCCGGTCGTAAGCCAGGTCATGTTTGCCGATGTCAACAGATCATCAAGCCAGGGCCCGATCCAGGGAAGCGGCTGCACTTTAAATCCGGAAATTAAAAATTCCGGCAAAAGGCAGATCAGCACCAGATAAATCGCTCCAGCCAGGGTAAGTCGGCTCAGAATACGATCAATATATTCCGAGGTTCTGCGTCCCGGTCGGATGCCGGGTATATATCCGCCATATTTTCGAATATTGTCTGCCACTTCATTCGGATTAAAGATGATGCTGACATAGAAGAAGCAGAAGAATATTATTGCGGCTATGTAAATCAAAACATATAAAGGCATTCCCTGGCTGAGCTGGTTCGCTACGCCCCTCATAAAATCGTTCTGAAACAGGGAGCCCAGTGTTGAGGGAATCGCAACAATGGAAGCGGCGAAAATAACCGGAATGACGCCCCCGGAATTCACTTTCAAGGGGAGGTGTGTTGCCTGGCCGCCGTATACCCGCCGCCCGACAACCCGTTTGGCATACTGGACGGGTATTTTCCGCTGGCCCCGTTCGACAAACACAACAGCGGCGACCACCAGCACCATAACAATAACCAGCGCACCAACCTCGAATATATTCCATTCGCGCGTACTGAACTGAACCCACATAAACTGAATAGCGCGCGGAAGGCCGACCACGATACCGGCGAAAATTATTAGGCTGATGCCGTTTCCGATCCCCCGATCGGAAATCTGCTCTCCTATCCACATAATAAAAGCCGTACCGGTGGTCAGTGTGATCATAACCATCAATTTGAATCCCAATCCGGGATTGTTTACGATCTGCAGGCCATCGCCGCCTGCTTTCTCAAGCATAATAGCCGTCATATAACCCTGGAACAGGGTGAGAATGACAGTGAGGTAACGCGTATACTGGGTTATCTTCTTTCTTCCCAGTTCTCCTTCTTTTGAAAGCTTTTCCAGGTACGGCACGACAACTGTTGCCAGCTGTAGAATAATCGATGCCGTAATGTAAGGCATAATCCCGAGTGCGAAAATACTGAAGCGTCTCAGGGCGCCGCCGGTGAATACATTTAAAAATCCAAAGATCGTGCCACCCGATGACTGGAATAACTGATCCAGCGCTTCGTGGTTAATCCCGGGTGTGGGAATGAATGCACCTACGCGGTACACGGCAAGCATAGCCAACATAAACAGCACACGATAACAGAACTGCACCCGACCGCTATAACGAATTATGCGATCACCTCAACAGTACCGCCCGCTTTTTCGATTTTCTCCACCGCACTTTTACTGAATTTATGAGCCCGGACATGGAGTGCGTGCTTTAATTCACCCCCGCCAAGTATCTTTATTTCGCTTCGAAGGTTTTTCACAAGGCCGCGCTCCTTCATGACTTTCGGGTCTACTTTCGCATCCGCGTCAAAGAGAGCCAGTTTTTCAACGTTCACGGCCAGGTATTCCTTATGAAAAATATTATTAAATCCCCGTTTCGGCAGACGGCGATGCAACGGCATTTGCCCGCCCTCAAATCCGGGTCGGATACTTGCTCCGGATCGGGAAAGTTGCCCGTTGGAGCCTCGGGTCGCCGTTTTACCGTGTCCGGAACCCATTCCTCTCCCTACACGTTTTTTGGCACGAGTCGCTCCCCTGGGCGGCTTCAATGTATTGATGCTTAACATATTTTCGTATGCCTTTAATAAACGGGGCAATTGGCGCCTCAATGGCCAACCGCTACCGATTGATTATCCTGACCAGGTGAGGGACTTGTGCGACCATCCCGCGAACGGCCGGTGTGTCCACCCGGTTCACAACCTGATTAAGACGCTTGAATCCAAGACCTTTTAAAACCAGCTTGTGTTTTGGGAGCGCACCGATTCCACTCCGATAATACTCAAGGGTCAGTATTGCACTGTCTTTCTTTTTCGCTTTACCTCTAGGTGCCATTGCTTACAATTCCTCGACCTGTTTGTTCCGCAGCTTGGCGATTTTAACGGGTTCCTTAAGGTTTTTCAGCCCGTTGAAAGTGGCTTTTACCACATTATGAGGATTTGTGGTGCCTATGGATTTCGTAAGAATGTTGGCGATACCGGCGGACTGAACAACAGCCCGGACCGGACCGCCGGCAATAACGCCGGTTCCTTCTGCGGCCGGTTTTAATACCACGCGCCCCGCGCCGTAGCGACCGAGGATAAAGTGGGGAATTGTACGCCCTTTCAGGGGAACACGTATCAAGTTCTTCCTTGCCTGCTCGACTCCTTTTCGGATAGCCTGAGGCACTTCCTTGGCTTTCCCCATACCATATCCAACTTGCCCGTTCTGATCACCAACCACCACGAGAGCGCTGAAACTCAAGTTTTTCCCACCCTTGACCACTTTGGTCACTCGGTTGATGGAAACAACCTGATCTACAAATTCCTGCGCGTTCGGTTCGTTCTTGTCCAAGCTTCCTCCATAATCAGTCGGCAGTCAGCGGTCGGCAGGGAATGCAAACTGCAGACTGCAGACTAAAACTTCAATCCCGATTCTCTGGCCGCTTCTGCAACTGCCTTGATACGGCCATGGTACAGATACCCACCACGATCAAAAACTACCATTTCAATTCCTTTGGCCTTGGCTCTCTCCGCAATTTTTTTGCCGAGAAGTTTTGAAGCCTCTATATTGCCCGTCCGTTTCAGATCGTTTCGAATTTCCTTCTCAACCGTAGAGGCTGTGGCCAGTGTTTTCCCCTGGGAATCATCGATAACCTGAGCGTACATATTATTCAAGCTTCGGTAAACACACAGCCGCGGCCGGGAGGAATTTCCTGAAATCTTTGCGCGTATTCTCTTATGGACTCTACGCCGCTCTTTTGAACGATCCATTGGAGTAATCATTATGCACCCTTCTTCCCAACCTTGAGACGAACCATCTCATTCGTATAGCGGAGACCTTTTCCTTTGTATGCGTCCGGTTTCTTCAGAGATCGAATATCGGCAGCCACCTGCCCCACCGTCTGTTTATTTGCCCCGGAAATAATGATGGTGGCGACATAATTTTGTATAGTTCGACTCTGTCTCTCCACCTTCATACTTATCCCAGGAGGGATCGGAAACTCAATCGGATGGGAGTAGCCGAGAGAAAATACGATCGATTTTGGTTTTACATCTACTTTATATCCGATTCCGACCAGATCCAGACTCTTGGAGAATCCTTCGTGGACTCCCTGAATGCAGTTTGCTGCCAGGGATCGGGCCAAACCGTGAAACCCCGGATACGGTTTTTCGTCCGATTCCCTGATGGCCGTCAATGTATCTCCCTCCATTTCAAAACGGATACCGGGCGGTATAGAAGTGGAAAGTTTCTGGTTCTTGCACTCGACTTCCAACTGTCCGTCACCGATCACTACTTTGACGCCACTGGGCACTTTGATCGGTTTGTTACCTATTCGCGACATAAAGCACCTTTCATGCGGGGCAATCGATCATGTCCCCTAACTGATGGCACAGAGTACCTCTCCGCCTAATCCCTTCTCCTGTGCCTCTTTCCCGGTAAAAATTCCCTGAGATGTGGACATAATGCAGATTCCCATTCCACCTATGATGGAAGGAATTTCGGATTTCCCGACATAGACTCTGCACCCCGGACGGCTGATTCGTTCGAGAGAAGAGATCACGGCACTCTTCCCTTCATACTTCAACTGAATGCGAATACTCCCCTGTTTGCTGTCCTGGATGGAACTGAAGCCTGAAATATACCCTTCTTCTTTCAGAATCCGCGCAATTTCCAGCTTCATCTTCGACGAGGGTATGTCTACAGTTTCATGCCTCGCATCACTGGCATTTCGAATCCGCGTCAAAAGATCGGACACAGGATCGGTCATTGTCATGATCAACTCCCAATACTATTGGTTCCTTGTCCCGGCGGATAGCCCGTCGGGTTTTTATTCCGGCTTCCCGATAATTTGTTATCGGGCGTTGTAGGTACAGCCGACTTAGATCAACTTAACCTGTCACCAGCTCGATTTCGTAACTCCCGGTATTTCTCCCGCCAGAGCCAAATCGCGAAAACAGAGCCGGCAAAGCTGGAACTTCCGGTAATATCCACGAGAACGTCCGCAGCGCAGGCAGCGATTATGTGCCCGAACTTTAAATTTGGGCGTCCGCCTGGCTTTTGCTTTCATACAATTTCTTGCCACAATAACTCCCGTCAGCAGTTCCTGCTCCATTTATAAAAATGGACCATCTTCTTTATTGCTGCCCCCGTTTAGCGAAGGGCATTCCCAGAATTTTTAAAAGTTCAAATGCCTCGTCGTCCGACTTCGCAGTCGTAACTATTGTGACATTCATACCCCGAGTTTTATCCGCCTTGCTGTAATCGATTTCCGGGAAAATAAGCTGATCGCGCAGTCCAAGCGTATAGTTCCCGCGTCCATCAAAAGATTTCGGAGAAATCCCGCGGAAATCCCTTACGCGAGGACGTGCAATACTGACAAGACGGTCCAGAAATTCGTACATCCGGTCGCCGCGCAACGTAACAGTTACACCGATGGGCATACCCTGGCGCAGCTTAAAGGCTGCAATCGATTTCTTAGCCTTTGTTACAACTGCATGCTGACCCGTAATGGTCGCAAGTTCATCGGCAGCCGTATCGAGTACTTTGGCATTGGAAATGGCGTCACCCAATCCCATATTGACATTGATCTTGACCAGTTTAGGCGCAGCCATGATGTTCTTATACCCAAACTGTTTGATCAGAGCAGGGACGGCTTCTTTCTTATATAACTCCCGCAATCTACTCATTATCTGACCTTTCCAACCTCCCCACCAACAGTTCTCAGAACCGTTAGCGCCACAAATAAATGCCTCGTTTCCTGGAGGCAGTCTTGCCCTTATTCATCCAAAAGCTCGTTGCAGCTCCTGCATACCCTGACCTTGCGGCCGTCCGACATAACACTAAACCCTACACGGACATGTTTATCGCAGCGTTTGCAGACAACCTTCAGGTTGGATAAATGTATGGGCGATTCCTTCGGTAGAATCCCCCCTTTTATATTCTTTTGCGGATCGGGCCGGGTATGCTTCAGAATATTATTTATTCCTTCAACGACTGCCCGGTTTCTATCAACAAAAACTTTCAAGACCTTGCCCGTCTTGCCCTTGTCTTTTCCGGACAGCACGTAAACCATGTCGTTTTTCTTAATATGCACTCTGGGCATCGGATTTCCCCTCGCTCAGGCGGCTGTTAAAGCACTTCTGGCGCCAGCGAAACAATCTTTAAAAAGTTTTTTTCTCTCAGTTCCCGACTTACAGGACCGAAAACACGTGTCCCGATAGGTTCTTTCTGATCGTTGATAAGGACGGCGGCATTGTCGTCAAATCGAATGTAGGTACCATCCTTGCGTCGGTATTCCTTTCGCGTTCTCACAACCACGGCTTTCACAACCTGCCCTTTCTTGACAGTGCCGTCAGGAGAGGCCTCTTTCACGTTTGCGGTGATAACATCTCCCAGCGTCGCAACGCGTCCGACCTGGTTGCCCAGTGCGTGAATACAGGAGATCTTTCGAGCGCCCGAATTGTCCGCAACATCCAAAATCGTCCTCATCTGTATCATGATGACCCCACTTCGTAGGACGCATCACGCAAGCGGTCTGCCTATGTTTCAACTGCCCCCGCTTCATGCGTTATCCGTCACGCGTCTTTCATTTCACTTCCATTGCCCGGGTTTTAATCGGCTTTTACTCAACAGTGGCAGCGCTGGCCAGCACCTTCTCGACCCGCCATCTCTTGCGGGCACTCAGAGGACGCGTTTCGACAATTCGCACCCGGTCCCCTATCTTGCACACATTATTTTCATCGTGCGCCAGAAACTTCGAGGTTCTCCGCAGGATTTTTTTATACAGGCGATGCTGTACGCGCCTGTCCACCGCAACAGCCACCGTTTTCTGCATACCCGTACTTGTTACGATGCCTACCTGGCTTTTGCGGATTCCCCTTGTCTGTTCAGTTCCCATTCTTCCCTCGATCAATTCGAGATTGACGATTCAGAATCTTAAAAAGATTTTCGCAATCCTGAATCTGAAATTCCAATTTATTGTTTGCGTTCCATTTCCCTTAAAACGGTTTCTACACGAGCGATATCCCGCCGAATCGCTTTCATCTTGGGCGCGCTTTCGAGTTGTCCGGTTGTGGCCTGAAAACGGAGTTTGAGAAGTTGCATGCGCAGTTCGTCATTTTCTTTGTTCAGTTCTTCCGGGGACATATCTCTTAACTTGGAAGCTTTCATGCGTCCTCCTTACCGAATCGTTTTACGAACTTTGTTTTGACACACAACTTATGACCAGCCAGCCTCATCGCTTCCTGGGCCATCTCTTCCGAAACCCCTTCCATTTCGTAAATTATCTTGCCGGGACGAACTACGGCTACCCAGCCTTCCGGCGCTCCTTTGCCTTTACCCATGCGGGTTTCAGCCGGTTTTTTGGTAATGGGCTTATTCGGGAAAATACGGATCCAGATCTTTCCCCCACGTTTGATGAACCGTGTAATGGCAACGCGTCCCGCCTCTATCTGACGGTCGCTGATCCAGCCGTTTTCCATCGCCTTCAGCCCGAATTCCCCGAAGGTCACATCCGAACCCCGCCAAGCCTTTCCCCGCCGTTTTCCTTTCTGCTGCTTTCTATATTTTACTTTCTTCGGCATCAACATTTGATGAACTCCTGGAAGCTACCGAACTTTTTCCGGTCTTTGCATTTCGAAAACTTCGCCTTTATAAATCCACACCTTGATGCCAATCATTCCGTATGTCGTGTTCGCTTCGGCGAAGCCATAGTCGATGTCGGCACGAATCGTATGCAGTGGAAGCTGGCCGTTCAGGTACCACTCGGTTCGGGCGATTTCGGCCCCGTTTAATCGCCCGGAACACCGTATCTTGATACCTTTAGCCCCGAAACGGAGAGTGCC